>JANMOP010000073.1:0-57759 GCA_031369365.1 Methylotenera sp. | reverse complement strand
ACCGTGTAATTGTACTGACTAATTGTATTGGATAAAACAAAAAGCCCGCCCCAGTTAAAATTTGGGCGGGCTTTTGCATAGCCAAATTAGTTATTTCGTTACTTTAATCGGCACGTAGAGCGTGCTTTCACCACGCAACACCAACACAGCCACTGTTTTACCTGCAACTACTGCATTAATTTGTTTGTTAAAAGCTTCTACACTTTGCGTTTCAGAGTTATTTAAACCTAGTATCACATCACCTCGGCGAATACCCGCTTGCGCGCCTGCACCTATACTTTCTGTCACCAATAAGCCATTTTTACCATTCAATTTTTTCTTTTGTTGTGGGGTTAGCTCTTTTAGCGTCAATCCAATTTTATTAGTTTCGGGCTTTGGTGTAGGTTTAATTGCAGGCACTGCTTGGTTTGAATCAGTCGGCGTTTCACCCACCCCAATATTCAGGGTTTTAACCGCGCCCTTACGCAAAATATCCACAGCAGCAATTTTACCAGGCTTGGTGCCACCTACAGCACGCGGTAAATCACCTGAGCTGCTAATGACTTTGCCATCAAACTTAGTAATCACATCGCCAGCCATTAAGCCGCCTTTATCAGCAGGGCCGTTAGCCTCAACACCTGCTATAAGCGCGCCATTGGTATTTTTCATGCCGAAGGATTCTGCTAGCTCTTTGGTAAGCTCTTGAATTGCCACGCCCAACCAGCCGCGTGTGATTTTACCTGTCGCTTTTAATTGGTTAGAAATATCAATGGCGACATCAATAGGAATTGCAAAAGACAAGCCCATTGAACCGCCGCTACGGCTATAGATTTGCGAGTTTACACCGACTACTTCACCGCGCAAGTTATACAACGGACCACCCGAGTTGCCTGGGTTAATCGCTACATCGGTTTGAATAAACGGTACAAAATTCTCTTGTGGAAGTGCGCGGCCTTTTGCACTCACAATGCCCGCAGTCATGGTGCTTTCTAGGCCAAAGGGTGATCCAATCGCTGCTACCCATTCGCCCACTTTAAGTGCGGCAGGGTCGCCAATAGTGGCTTTAGGTAAATTGGTCGCTTCAATTTTAATTAAAGCCACATCGGTGCGTTTATCTGTACCAATAATTTTAGCTTTAAATTCGCGTTTGTCGGATAACTTCACCAGCACTTCATCGGCCTCGCTCACCACATGGGCATTGGTTAAAATATAGCCATCGGCGCTAATGATAAAGCCCGAACCTAATGACTGTGATTTGTATTCTTGGTTTGGCTGGGTCTCTTGGCCAGGTATGCCAGGCATTCCTGGAATGCCAAAACGTTTAAAAAATTCTTGCAGCGCTGGGTCGTTTGGCATATTAGGGAAAGGCATTGAATTACCTGCTTGCATGACCTGCGTAACGCTTATATTCACCACTTCGGCACCATGTTTTTCGGCTAGCTCAGTAAAATCGGGCAAGTTATTAGCTATCGCTATTTGAGTAAAATTTAAAAACGTAAAACTTATAATTACGCTTGAAATCCATTTTTTTAACATTTAATATTTTTCCTTAAATATTGTTTAATTAAAATTGACTACTGTTTCTTGCGTTGCCAACCTTAAAATCACAGGTTGTTGCAACTTAAAATAACTGCTGGACATAGTGTGGCCTTTTACCCAGACAAAGCCCAACACTAAACCAACCATAGCGCCCAACATAGCGTAACTATTTGTATCATGTATTTGTGTCGCTAATATGGCACCAATTAACATGGTTGCAAGTGGCAATATATAAAGCAATAATGCGCTTTTTAGCAATGCGCTTTCGTTGATACCTACTATAACGCTGTCGCCTACTTTTGCGTTGATACGATTTTGTGCTTTAAAAGCGGTCGATTGATGAGCAAACAGCTTGCCCCAAATAGAATTGCCACAACCGCGCGTTTGGCCGCACAAACCACAGGCAATTTTGCGCTCAATTTCTAGCGTGGCGGTTGAATTTGCTGCGGATGAGTTTAATGAGAAAGTTTCGCTTTCAAGCGAGAGAATGACGGCGCGTTCTTCTATCATGATTTTTCTATTTGTACTACTAAGAAAAGTTGATTAAAAAAATAATAGGGTATAAATTGCTTACTTTTTATTAAATGCAGTTTGTTTTTTAAAGCTCACAGCTTTAGCAATTTGCATCACAGTGGCCGCAGGTACTTCGCCCACCACCGTTAGCTGATAGCCATTAATCACATTGGCACAAATATTGGTAGAACCAATCTGCATATGCCCCATCTTTGGGTGCTTACCTTTAGTAAGCGGCTCTATAAATAACGACACTGAGGCGATGCCGTCTGAAAATATAATTTGATCCACAGGTGCGGTTTTACCTGACACTACCAACGCTCTATGCTCAACCTTGGCGTAGCCAACTGGTAGGTCGGTCACAACCCAATCGTTGGTTATTTGATTCACTGCCGTGGCATCTTGCATCACGTAGCTTTTTTCCACATCAATTCTAGGTTTAAACCAATTCTCATCATGAGAATTAAGCATGCTGAGCTGATTAAATTCAATTTGTTCTAAGGTTTGATTTTTGCTATCAATCAAAGTCATTTTTAGCAAAAGCCCATATTCAGTATCTGCCCAAATTTTATAGCTATAGCGAAAAGCATCGTTAGGCACTAGCTCTACAATTTGTGCTTCGCGTCCAGCAACGTACTCTAATGCACCAAGGCGCGCAGTATAACTAGTTTTAATGGCCACTAAGTCAGTTGGCAACATGGCGGGGAAAAGATTTTGCCCGCGACGTTTTTCAATCACCATTTTTTGGTTTTGTGGCCGAAAAATCACAATGTCTTTGCCTTGGCTATACACCTCGCGCGGTTGATTCGCTTGGCCTGAGGTGATGCTATTATCTAGCACCACGTTACGGGTTAGCTCTTGCCCAGCGTTGTTCATGTGGGTAATTTGTACAGAACGCGTTTGCTTACCATTTTGATATACAAATACGCCTTGATAATTTAGCTCACGCGATGCATAGGCTGATTTTTGCAACACAAACCAAGCGTCATCCACCGCATAACTGTTAATGCTGACTAGCGCTAACACTGCTACAAATATTGTTCGCAACATTATTGCCTTGGTTCCGTGTAGTTAGCAGTTTGAATGTAATACGCGGCATTGCTAGGTGCGGCTGCCTGATGTGCCTGTAGATACTCGGTCGGCACGCTTTGCGCGATTTCCACTGGTGCCAGCGCTTCAGGTTGATTCAATTGCTGCTGTAATACCATCACACCCACAAACATCACCGCCGCAACAGAGGCTGCAACTGACCAAACTCTAGGCGTATTGTAAGATTGTTTGTTTGATATTAGCGTTTGATTCTGACCATTAAGCGCTAGTAATGCAGGCTCAGATTCTAGTGCGCTCATCACGCGCTGGCTAAAATCGTGACTCATTTGCACCCCACCGCGCCCAATATCGCCACGTAAAGTATCACCTATTAAATGGTAGTGTGTCCAACAGCCTTTGAGCTCACCGCCTGATTTGACTGACGTAATGAGATGTTCTGAGCTTTCAATATCAAACTCGCCATCTATTAATGCAGATAATTGATCTTTCATAATCGCTTGCCTCTAAAACTAAATAAAAATTAAAGCTTAATGAATATTAAAGCTTAATAAATAAAGTACCACTTAACCTAATACATCTTACCAGCGCTTGCCGTCTGGTGTATCTAATAGCGGTTTCAACTTTTCCGAAATCGTCTCGCGCGCTCTAAATATGCGTGAACGCACGGTGCCTATTGGGCATTGCATTAATGTTGCAATTTCCTCATAGCTTAAACCTTCAATCTCACGCAGAGTAATTGCGGTGCGCAATTCCTCTGGCAAACTAGCCACTGTATCATTGACCACTTGCGCGATTTGTTTGGTCATTAACGCAGTTTCTGGCGTGTCCATGGTACGCATTTCGCCACCATCATCAAAGTTTTCCACGTCATCAATCTCAACTTCTTGCATGACTTGCGGACGTCTGCCCATTGACACTAAATAATTTTTAGCGGTATTGATGCCGATTCTGTAAAGCCAAGTATAAAACGCGCTATCACCTCTAAAATTGTGCAGTGCGCGATACGCCTTAATAAATGATTCTTGCACCACATCTTCAACCTCAGCCTGATCGCGAATCATGCGCCCAAGCAAACGCCCAAGCTTGCGATGGTATTTTTCAACCAACATGCCTAAAGCTTTTTTGTCGCCTTTTTGCGCACGCTCAACCAATACTTGGTCAAGCTCGCGATTGCCTGCATTGGCACTAGTTATTGGCTTATTAGCCATCGAGGTATTACTCCCTGCGCTCGTATTTTTATAGCCTACATTATACGCCTGTGGGGCAGATTCCACGAAGCTTGAGCGTGATAATTCCTCAATTTTTCTCGTCTGTAGCATGTCTTCCTCCAGCATTTGTTTTAAGCCCTACTTTTGTTATCCCCGCCAAAAAAATAAAGTACTTCTTATCTTTACTAGCTTATGGATAAAGACACGGATAAACTCTTATAAGTTCATTCAATCGACTCTCTATAAAGTATTTATGACGCAACAATTCGACGTACTGATTATCGGCAGCGGCCTAGCTGGGCTTACCATGGCGCTGCAAGTGGCCGATCAAAAACGCGTATGCATTGTGAGTAAGCGCGAGGTTTCCGACAGCGCCTGCAGTTGGGCGCAAGGCGGCATTGCGGCAGTGTTGAATAATCAAGTAAATAATGATGATTCGGTAGAAGAGCACATTCAAGATACGTTAATCGCGGGTGCAGGTTTGTGCGATATTGCAGTTACGCGCTTGGTGGCGACAAAAGCGCGCGAGTCTGTGGAATGGCTGATTAGCCAAGGCGTAGAATTTACGCGCGAGGCCAATAACAGCGGGTTGCATCTCACCCGTGAAGGTGGTCATAGTCAGCGCCGCATTGTACATGTGGCCGATGCCACAGGCCAAGCGGTGCAAAAAACTTTAGCGCAAAAAGTACGTGAACACGCCAATATTACAATTTTAGAAAATCATATTGCGGTGGACTTGCTGACTTCTAAAAAAATAGTCAGCAAAAAAGTGAACAAATCAACAGTCGAAAATCGCTGTCTAGGCGCTTATGTGTTGGATAATAAAACAGGCAAGGTGACCACCATTGCCGCACAAAATACGGTGTTAGCCACAGGCGGCGCGGGCAAAGTGTATTTGTACACCACCAACCCCGATGTAAGCACGGGCGATGGCATGGCAATGGCTTGGCGCGCGGGTTGCAGAGCCGCTAATATGGAGTTTATTCAATTTCATCCCACGTGTTTGTTTCACCCACACGCGAAATCTTTTTTGATTAGTGAAGCCGTGCGTGGCGAAGGCGGCCTGCTAAGGCTGCCAGATGGCACACGCTTTATGCCAGAACACGACGGCCGCGAGGAGCTTGCACCGCGCGATGTTGTCGCCCGCGCCATCGATTTCGAGATGAAAAAACGTGGGCTAGATTGCGTGTATTTAGATATTACGCACAAACCACTGGCGTTTATTCAAGCACATTTTCCCAATATTTACGCGCGTTGTTTAGAGCTTGGCATCGATATTAGCCAGCAGCCAATCCCCGTGGTGCCAGCCGCACATTACAGCTGTGGCGGCGTAATGGTGGACGCGCAAGGCAAAACCGACATCGCTAACTTGTACGCCATTGGCGAAACCGCTTGTACAGGTTTGCACGGGGCTAATAGATTGGCCAGCAATTCGTTATTAGAATGTTTGGTGTTTGGTCGCGCGGCTGCAAATGACATCCTGCAAGCCAGTATCCATGCGCTTCCTAGCCTACCAAAATGGGATGAAAGCCGCGTTACCGACGCCGATGAAGAAGTGCTGATTACCCACACTTGGGATGAGCTACGGCGCTTTATGTGGAACTACGTTGGCATTGTACGCACCGATAAACGCTTAAGCCGCGCGCTACATCGCATCCACATGCTGCGCGATGAAGTGCAAGAATTCTATCAACATTTCAAAATCAGCAACGATTTGATCGAACTACGTAATTTGCTGCAAGTGGCTGAATTAATAGTGGAAAGTGCAATTTCACGCAAAGAAAGTCGCGGCTTGCATTACAGTAAAGATCACCCGAATATGGATGCCGAGCCAATACCCACGGTGCTAGAGCCGACCAATTATAGTGGTTAATAAACTACCGTTCGCACTAAGCTGTGAGCTTGACGAACAGTCGAAGGGCTCACCTCTCAGCCGTCATTCTCGCGAAAGCGGGAGTTCATTTTTCAACGCAGCCTTTGCCCTTCACCCCAACCCCTCTCCCGCTTGCGGGCGAGGGACTAAAACTGCATCACCGCACCTATCCGCGAGCTTGAGAATTCAACCGCATACTATAACCCTCGCCCGTGTGCGGGAGAGCGTGGGTGAGGGGCAAAGACTGCGCACTTATACACAGATCAAAAAATTTATAACCGCCCTATCAGCCGCATGGCTATTGGCCTGCAGCCTACCTGCATTTGCAGCCGAAATCACTTATTTTTACGATGGTGATACCGTAAAAATAATGGATGCAGGCTATGAATACAAACTGCGCATTACCGATATTGATGCCCCAGAACGCAACCAAGCCTATGGCAAAAAATCACACCGTGCGCTAATGCAACTATGCTCAGGTGGTAATATCTACGCGGTGCTTGGCGGTATTGATAAATATGGTCGTAGGCTAGGCAAGCTTCGATGTAATAATCAAGATGTAAGCACTTACATGATTCAAAACGGACATGCTTGGTTTAATAATCGTTACTCAATGGATGGATCGCTGTTGTATCAGCAACAGCGAGCGCGCACTAATAAATTGGGGCTTTGGAAAAGCAAAAAACCCATGCAACCTTGGGTTTGGCGAAAAAGTCATCCGCATTAATTGTGCTGAGCACCTAGGTTGGGGTGAGTAAGCAGATAGCCTCGATGTAATGTAATGAAATCGAGGTTAGCTATTCCTCGATTCCACCATGCTTCATCAAGGCTACAAAAACACAACTCACTTTATATGTAATTCCCCGTATAATGGTGGGTCTCAAATATATGTCCCTACGCAAACCAATCAGCGTAGCGGTCTCTTTATCAGGTTATTTAACCGCATTTGCCACCTCGATTGGTGTTACCTCAAAGTAATTGGCTGGCTTAAAACTCAAGCTGGAGCATTATTTTGTCTGAACAAAACTTGTCTGAAAAAACAACAACTATTGAAACAAACACACCTAATTTTAACGAGTTAGGTCTTAGTGAACCCATTTTACGCGCCATTAACGACGCAGGTTACACCACACCAACCCCTATTCAGGCTAAAGCCATTCCGCAGGTATTAAGCGGTGGCGATTTGCTGGCAGGCGCGCAAACAGGCACGGGCAAAACCGCTGGTTTTACGCTGCCGATTTTGCATTTGCTTAGCCAAAAAGCACGCAACGCAGATGCCATTAAAAGTCGCCCACGCTGTTTAATGCTGACGCCAACGCGCGAACTTGCAGCGCAGATTGAAGAATCTGTAAAAACTTACGGCAAACATTTGCCGCTGACTAGCACCGTGATTTTTGGCGGCGTAAATGCTAACCCGCAAATTGCGCGCTTAAAAAAACCGCTCGATATTTTAGTCGCGACGCCAGGCCGTTTGTTGGATCATGCGAATCAAAAGAATGTCGATTTAAGCGGTGTTGAGATTTTGGTGCTAGATGAAGCCGATAGAATGTTAGATATGGGCTTTATTCGCGATATTAAAAAAATACTCGCCATGTTGCCAAAACAACGCCAAAACTTATTATTCTCTGCCACATTTTCTGACGAAATTAAAACCCTTGCCGATGGCTTGTTGCATAACCCTGGCTTTGTAGAAGTTGCGCGCCGCAACACAGCCAGCGAGTTGGTTGAGCAAACTGTGCATATGGTGGCGGCAGCGCATAAACGCGAGCTGATGAGCCACCTAATAAAGCACCACGATTGGAAGCAGGTTTTAGTGTTTACCCGCACCAAACATGGCGCGAATAGATTAGCCGAAAAATTAATTAAAGATGGCATTCAAGCCGCTGCTATTCACGGCAACAAAAGCCAAGGCGCGCGTACTAAGGCGCTATCTCAATTTAAAGATGGCAGTATGCGCGTATTAGTTGCGACTGACATCGCCGCGCGTGGCTTGGATATCGACCAATTGCCACAAGTGGTGAATTTTGAATTGCCGAATATTCCAGAAGACTATGTACACCGTATTGGCCGTACTGGTCGCGCAGGCAGTAGCGGCGCGGCGGTATCACTAGTGGATCGCGAAGAATTAAAATTTTTAAAAGACATTGAAAAGCTGATTAAAAAAGAAATACCAAAAGTACAGGTAGAAGGTTTTACACCAAACGCCAACCCTGAACCAGAAGCGCCACGTGCGCCGCGCTCTACTCAGCCGCATGGCCGCCCACCGCGCGGACATGGCCAAGGTCAACAACAACGCAAGCCACAAAATGCAAATAATAATTCAGGCACGGGCCAAAATAATGATAGAAATGCAAATCAAAATCGCGGCCAAAACAGTCACCAAGCTCCTAGAAATAATCAAAACTTAGGTCAAAATTCGCCGCAAGATTCTGGTCAATACATGTCCGAAGCCGCACGCCATCAAGCCATGCCGCAACCAGCTTTATTTAACCCGAAACCGCAAACGCGCAACCCCAATAACAGAAACGCGAATCAAGGCAATGCTGGCAGACCGAATGCAAACACCAATACCAACGCTAGCAGCACGCATAGAAGCGGCGGACGCGGCAGATAAATGAAACATGCTGCATGAACACCCTTTCCCATTTAAAGGGGAGGGTTAGGATGGGTTGGCCTGCCCTTGCTTAGGGGTGAGATTTACTCAGCATTTGATAACGCATAAAATAAATAAAATTGGCATGAGCCAAATTGCAAAAATAGATTAAAATTCTTACTACAAAATTTTTATAACTTAGACTTAGGAAATCCATATGCAAATTGCAATGAACACTGTTGTAACAATGACTTACGAACTTAAAAATAGCGATGGAGAAGTGCTGGAATCAAGCACAGAACCAGTTACCTACTTGCATGGCGGCTACGATAATATCTTCCCAAAAGTGGAGGAGGCCATGCACGGCAAAAACGTGGGCGATGTAGTGATAGTCGATTTAATGCCAGCCGATGCGTTTGGCGAATTTGATGAGGAATTAGTACAAATTGAGCCTGCAAGCGCCTTTCCAGCAGATGAGCTTAAAGTGGGTATGCAGTTTGAAGGTGAAGACGATACGGGCGAAGTGATTTTATACACGGTCACCGAAATTGCTGACGGCAAAGTTGTCGTCGATGGCAATCACCCGTGGGCGGGCGAGCGCGTGGTGTTTAACGCCACGGTGACTGCTGTGCGCGCTGCTATTCCAGATGAAATATCGCACCAGCATGTACATGGCGAGGGCGGGCATCATCACTAGTATTTAGTAGTCGCTTTTGCAATACAAAAAAGCACCCATGTTTGGGTGCTTTTTTATTTTAATAATGCTTTCAATTGATAGAGTAAATCCAGCGCCTGCTTAGGCGTTAAATCGTCTGCTTGTATGCTTTCCAACTCTGCAATAACAGGGTGAACACTCACAGGCGCGGCTTCCACGTGAGCGGCAAACATATCGGGTTGATTGGTGTTTTGGGCAATTTGATTATTTTCTAGCTGAGTAAGTTTACGCTTCGCGGCGGCGACCACACTTTTAGGAATCCCCGCCAATTGTGCCACTTGTATGCCATAACTCATGTGCGCCGCGCCCGCTTCTACCTTGTGCAAAAACACAATGCCTTTGCCATTTTTGCCATCGTGTTCAACCGCGTCTAAATGCACGTTGGCGGCTTGTTTAAAGTCATCTACGATGCGTGTTAGCTCAAAATAATGAGTGGCGAAAAGTGTTAAAGATTTGTTTTTTTCTAGCAATTGTTTCGCCACCGCCCAAGCCAAACTTAAGCCATCAAAGGTAGACGTTCCACGGCCAATTTCATCCAGCAATACCAAACTTTTTTCGGTGGCATTATGCAAAATATTTGCAGTTTCGGTCATTTCCACCATAAATGTCGAACGACCACCCGCCAAATCATCCGATGCGCCAATTCTAGTGAAGATACGATCAATTTCGCCGATTTTAACGGAATTTGCGGGCACAAAGCAGCCACAGTGCGCTAACAACACAATCAGCGCAGTTTGCCGCATAAAGGTCGATTTACCGCCCATATTGGGGCCCGTAATCAGCAGTAATTGCCGATACGGGTTCAGCGCTACATCGTTCGCTACAAACGGCTGCGTGATACTTTCTACTACGGGATGGCGGCCCGCTTCAATCGTAATGCCAGGCTCAGAAACAAATTGCGGTTGCACATAATTTAAAGCCTGTGCGCGTTCGGCAAAACAGCATAAAACGTCAGTGCTAGCAACCGCACCGCTATTGGTCTGCAGGGCAGTTATAAATGGCTCTAAATCATACAAAATTTGTGCATACAGCATTTTTTCGCGCGCAAGTGCGCGCTCATTCGCGCTCAATACTTTATCCTCAAACGCTTTAAGTTCTGGCGTAATAAAACGTTCGGCATTTTTTAAGGTTTGGCGACGGCGATACTCTGCTGGGGCGTTTTCGGCCTGTGCACGGCTAATTTCAATGTAAAAACCGTGCACGCTGTTGTATTCCACTTTTAAATTTTGCAAGCCTGTGCGTGCTTTTTCGGCCGCTTCAAATTGCAATAAAAAATCGCCATGATTGGTTTGCAATGCACGCAACTCATCCAAATCCGCATCAACTCCATCGGCAATCACCCCGCCCTCACGCAGTATTGATGCGGGTTCTGGCTTGATGGCTTTTAATAGTTCCAACACCTCTGCGGGCGCTTGCAGATTTGCAGCAAGCGTTTCTAACAAAATTGCGTGGCTGCTTGCCAGCGCATTTTGCAGTAAAGGCAATTGCAACAAGCTTTGCGCCAAGCCAGATAAATCACGCGGTCGCGCCGTTTTTAGCGCAATGCGCGTGGTGATGCGCTCAATATCCCCAATCACTTTTAAGTGCGTTTGCAAGCTTGGTAATTTGTCACTATTAATCAGCTCCGCCACCGCGTCGTGGCGCTTGGCGACTAAGTTGCGGTCGCGCAAAGGATGATGCAGCCAGTGCCGCAACAGGCGCGCGCCCATGGCGGTTTGCGTGGCGTTAAGCAGCGAATACAAGGTAGGCGCAGCCTCGCCCCGCAGCGTCATATCAATCTCTAAATTGCGGCGTGTGGCGGCATCTAGCTGAATAAATTGGCTGATAAGCTCAACGCTAAGCGAGCTAATATGCGGCAGCGCGGCACGTTGCGTGTGTTTGACATATTCCAACAACGCACCTGCGGCAGCAATCGCTGGCTTTAAATCAGCGCAACCAAAACCGTGCAAATCACGCGTATTGAATTGTTTGGTGAGGCTGGTTGTGGCGGCGTCAAAATCAAATTGCCAAGCGCTTAAACGCTTTTTTGGTGCTTTATGCAGATTAATAACCGCATTTTGCACAACTTCATTTTGCAACTCGTCCGCACACACAATTTCGGCAGGGTTAATGCGCTCCAACTCTTGTGCCAGCAGGCCAATCGCAATCTCGCTCAATATGAATTCGCCCGAGGCCAAATTTAGCCGCGCTAGCCCCACCAAGCCATCGCCAAAACAAATACTAAGTAATTGATTATCGCGCGTTTCGTCCAACAAAGCAGTATCGGTCAGCGTGCCAGGCGTAAGAATACGCGTCACCGCGCGCTCAACAGGGCCTTTGCTGGTTGCCACGTCACCCACCTGCTCGCAAATCGCCACCGCCTCGCCCATTTTGGCCAGCTTAGCCAAGTAAGCCTCAGCCGCATGATACGGCACACCCGCCATCTTAATAGGCTCGCCGTTGCTCGATCCGCGCTGGGTTAACGTTATACCAAGCAAACGCGAAGCCTTAACCGCATCCTCAAAAAACAACTCATAAAAATCGCCCATGCGATAAAACAACAACATATCGGGGTGCTGTGCTTTTAACGCCAAATACTGGCGCATCATGGGCGTATGATTATTTTTATCTGCTATTTCTATAGGTAAGTTACTGTTATTATTCATTATAATAATTAATTTGCATAACAAGTATGACCTCGTATTAGCCCATCTAATCCCTTTTTAACTTAAGCAATCCCTTACTTTTGTAGCCTAACAGAGTTTACAATTTAATAATTGCATGATTAGGCTACGTTTATTTCTATAATTGCAATGTAACATTCTAACCATGAAAATTACTCTTAACCAAAATATTGTTTAAAACTTTCAATTGATAAAATGAGTTAGGTGTAGTTTTGTAGTCGGGCAAGTTGATGATATTTTAAGCATTTGTCAGGAGGTTTATGAGACGAGTACCACGCTATATATTCACCGAAACATTTAAAAAGAAGCCGTTCTCTTATTTAAAGAACAAGACTTAACATTAGCGGAAGTAAGCCGTAATTTAGATATTGCACCCAAATCACTTAAAACATGGGTGGCGTTGTACGATGCAGGTGCGCTCAAAGCTAGCCTCGGCGTTGTAGGCTCAAGCCAGATTTCTTGCACACTCCATAGCTAGAGCACGAATTGGCAATCGCCCGTGAAGAAAGCGATATATTAAAAAACCCACCGCGTACTTTGCGAAACTGTCAAAGTGAGACCGTAAAAGTCTTCACCGCTGATCTAAGCCGCTAAATCGGCAATATGAGGCGCGAAAGTATGCGATGCAAGTATTTCTATTTCCCAATTGCATTTTGACCCACATACAACTTAATCCCGCGCATCAGTTTTATTAACTAAATTTCAGTTACCATTTGGCCAATAAATACCAGTTTTATTCTGCGTGTACTGCAAACGCTTATAAAAATTACCATTGATTTGCGAGCTATGCACTAGTTGATTCACAAACTTATAATGCAGTTTTTGATTCACTTTAAACGACTGCGCGGCTTGCCAAAACGCGTCTAGGCCTCCTTGATAGGTTAAACCCTCTATATCGTATATAGCATTGCCGCAAGTAACAACTGGACACAGGTGATCTAACGCAGAGAGCCCTACCGTACTATTTACCACGATCACACCCCTTGCATGATTTAGCAAGGTTGGCAAATGTAAATCATGCACGTAATGCACGCGGTTTTTTAAAGCTTGGTTTTTTTGACAAATCACGTTAATGAGCTTGCCGTAGTGGATAAACCCCCTGTCCATAGGGTGATGCTTAATCACCAAAAGATTATCCGCAGGCGCGTGCATGGCAAAAGAGTTAATTACTTCAGAAATGAAAGCCTCAACTGAAAAAAAATCAGAGTGATGATGAATTTGTGCATCATTATGCACTTGCAGTGGCACAAAATAATACTTTTTACTGTGGTTAGTTACTAAAAATTCAAGCTCATTTTTTTGCTGGAATGCAAATAACCATTTGCGCCATAAGGAACGAATCCAAAACAAACCTTGCCAAATATTAAGTGTTCTATGATGCTGGTAATGCTTAAAAAGTGGGCTTACTACAACACTTGCAGCGTTATACATCATGCCCCACGCAGCGGCATACCAAAAAGACCTGTTTATGCTAAATGATTTTTGTTTTTTTGCGTCAGGCATGTCGATATAAAAATTGGCTGATTTTGAAAGCGTAGAATTTGCGTTTACGCCATATTTTTCTAAGGTAATGTAGTCTGGTCGAATATAGCCTTCTTCAAACACGCCTATATCAAGTTGATGCTGGGTCGCTATCGCATGTGCTGCTTGGTGAATTGGCCTACAATCACCAAACAAAAGTACAATCTGAATATTATTTTTTTGGATGAATGCCTCAAAAAATGCAGGCCATACCTCAAAAGGTTGTTTAAAGTTGACTGCGTTTTGGGGATAAAACAGCAAATCACCACCATTAAAATTTATTTTGTAAACCGTAGCACCTGCTTCCCTTAAATCACTCGCCAAGCGCAAAAAAAATGGGCCAATTGGGCCTTGCAATAGCAATACATTTTTACCTTGAAACTGACTAAGTCCGTTAACAATCATAGATTTACTCTTTTTGTTTTTTAGTACTGCGTAATTTTAACATAACTTGAATTCCATTATCTGACCGAATGGTAACGCGTCCCACTACTTTTGGTACATGCGATGGTACGGCTATGATTTCATAACGACGCACAATGCTGGCCAACGTTAAAATCGCCTCTTGTGTAGCAAACGCCGCGCCAATACACACTCTTGGCCCTTTACTAAATGGAATATAAGCGCATTTTAACGAAGCTTTGCCCGATTCACTTCTAAATCGTTCTGGAGTGAAACTATCTGGGTCATCCCACATATCGCGATGCCTGTGGATAAGCCAAGGTGACACTAAAATGGGCGAACCTGCTTTTACGTTTTTATCTCGAATACACTCATTTTGCGTAGATTCGCGTACAAAAAAACCGACAGGTGGATACAAACGCATAGATTCTCTAAAGGTGTCAGATACCCAATCTAATTGTTTTACATCAGCATAAGCTATGTCTTTATCGCCTACTTTTTCATTCAATTCATCGACAATTTTAGTTTGCAAATGCGGACATTGTGACAACAAATACAGTGACCAAGCCAAAGCGCTAGCAGATGTTTCGTGGCCTGCTAAAAACAACATGCAAATTTGATCGACCATTTCATCATAAGTAAATTGTGTGCCAGTCACAGGATCCTTAGCATCCATTAAACCTGATAAAATATCTTCGTATTGATTATCTGCGCCTTTGGCTCGCTCTGCGTAGCGCTGGGTAATAATGTTAGCCAAAATATCACGAATTTTTTTTGCAGGCTTGCGGCTGGCTTTGGTCGAAAAATAAGGTGGTAGGCGATAAATCATCAGCATCATGGCTTTTTGCGCATGATGCTGAAACTCAATAAACGCCTCGTAGATGGTTTTGGCAGATTGCGCGTCTAAGCTTTTTGAAAGTATGGTCTTAAAGATAATATCAGCCGCCACGTAGGTCATTTCGCTATCAACTTCGTATGCGCGACCATCTGCCACTTTATCCAAGCGTTGCAGCATATCTTGCACCGATTCCACCATTAATGGATAAACCAGCCGCAAGCGTGCTTGGGCAAAAGCTTGATCCACCAAGGCGCGCTGGCGCTCCCACACCTCGCCATTGGTAGTGAAAATGCTATTGCCCAATAGCGGCTCTAGCATGCGGTGCATCATTTGGTGCTTAGGGTAGGCTTTTTGATTTTTAACCAGTATTTTCGTGACCCAATCTGGGTCGTTCACCATGTAAACTTTCATGCCAGGTTGAGAAAATTCTCCCATTTTCATGGAATAACTTTTTTCAAAAAGTACATCCAACCACGAATGCCAGCCACGAAAAAAGCGCAAAAAGAAGCTACTTTTTGTTTTGTGTGGCGTGGGGTAAGGTGGTTTAAAGTGCATAAATCCGTCTTTTATTGTTGTAGCGGCAAAGCACCTGCGGTAATTAAAAAGTAATCATAATCACCAAGCTTTTCAGTGGCCATTAGATACTGAAAATGCAATCTAAATTTATTTTTTTTAATTTGCTCGTAACGTTTAGGCTCGAACATATTAAAAAAACGAACCACACGCATGCTTGGTTGACGAAGTTCAAGCTTTAATAAGTGCTGCTCTTCACAAAATGCTAAACTGTCTGCCCGCGCCAAATAATCTATCCAAGCGCTTACAGCTTGATTTTGCAATTGGTTTAAGTGCTGATTAAACAAGGTTGCTTGTGGCATGCCGCTTAACAGTGGAATGCACTGCCCTAGCGTAATCAACTTAACTTTTGCAGCTAAATCTGGGTGCTGCTCGGTGTACATGGCAGCTAAATGTACCGCCATAATAGTACCCACGCTATGCCCAACCAGCAATATTTCATCGGCTGGGCTTTCTTGCTGCGTTTGCTTGATGATTTTCACAAAGTCATTGAGTCGATCCAGCATCATGGCGGAGTTATCCAAACCCATCCTAAATACAAATAAATAGGTACGCAACAACCAAAACACGCCCCACTGATTCGCCAACTTAGCGCCATAGTGTAAGCTAGCCGCCGCTAATGCCAAACCTACAGCGCTCGCGATAATTGGCTGGGGAATAAAACTAGCCACTAACAAGCCCAGCAAAGCACTTGCCAATATTAGCAAAAACAAAATTAACATAGGGTAAACCGCGCTAAAAAACGGGCCTCTATGATTTCTTTGGATATTAGAAAATGCCCCACAGCGCATATAGTGCAAATAGCTGGGTATGCTTATCCAAGCCAGTTTAAGCAGATTAGTCTCCCAATATTGACGCACGATGTCATCCCAATTGAGAAAAAAATAATCAGTGTTGATTTGCGCGGCTGTGGGCTCTTGCCAATCGGCTTTGACTGCCCAGTGATTCACTAAATTGCTTTGCCGTGTGCGTAGACTAACCTCGATATTGGCATGCAGCAATTTTGCTTGCAAGGCTGATTCTTCTTGATATAAGCGATGATAAAATGCCGCACCTCTCGGATCGAAGCCGCTTAGATAAAACACCTGACGCTTAGTTACAACAGAGGGCTCCTGCTCAGTCATCGTATGGTTTTCTCTTGCAAACCCTTATCTAGCACCAAATCAATCACTCTTTGCTCACGTTTATTCGCTCGTTGGCAATGGCCTTGTTGAAATAAATTGGTGACAAAAATTACTATTTTTGCCCATGACTTTTCGCGCTCACGCCAAGCGTGCGACGAAACTGACTCCCAAGCGTAACCATTAAAAACCGTGGCATTGACAAAATGGTCTAGCGCTCTTACCCCCGCGCGTGCGCGCGAAACTGGCCCTGCAAAGCCAATAATCACTACAATTAAGTAACCTAGCACGGCCAATGGCACAACTACAAACATTAGCAGAAAACCCGCAAGGCGCTCTTTTAAATCAAACGGCATTTTTAAGACCTTTATATTTTTTATAAATACCGCGAATACATAAATTTTGCTACGTTACGACACCATCTTAGCGTTTTAAGCAATGCCCTTTTAACTGGGTGCATGTTTACCAACAGTCTGCCAGCGCCCGCAGCCAACTGGCTTACTGTGGCCTCTGGCGTAGTAAATTGCATTTTTTGCCAATCCCAATACGTCGGGTACAGAATTAACGCCGTAGCCACTAGCATGTCTAAATTAATTGCGCGGCTACGGTACGGAATGTTGACTATTTTATCCTCTGTAAGCCCCCAGCCCGCATAAAACGGCATACCATAAGTCACCACTTTTTTGCCGCGCAACAATGCATCAAAACCCGCTAGCGACGACAAGGTATGTACTTCGTCCACTTGCTCGATTAGCGAAATAATATCAGCCTCTGTATCCACTAAATGACACAAATTCTTGGCTTGCAATAGGCCTATTCTATTGCCTGAAAGCACGTCTGGATGCGGCTTATAGACAATCATCGCGTCAGAATTTTCTTGCCAAACATGCCCCAAAAGCTGCTCTATGCTAGCAATTGCGCCTGTTGCCCCTAAGCGCACAGAAGCGTCATCAGCCACTTGCCCCACCACTAAAATAACGCGCTGTTGTACTGGGCGCTGCCAGCTCACCGCTTTTCTGCCTAAATTGTACTTGGTGATGCCCGCATCTACAATCATGCGACGCAAATTGGCGGCACGTTGTAGTAAAGCTTTGTTAAATACTTTGCTATTTAACAGTTTAAATAAATCATTATCACGTCGCGCATCAAAATAAATTCCAGTTGTATCAATTACTTGGCTGCACGGTGGCGATAAATCAGAACCTAATCCCAATGAGTGAATAAACCCATCTTCCATACGATAAACTTGATCTGATGAGGCGTACTCAACTATGGTACTGCCCCATACTACAATAGTTGCGTCCGTAGCCGATTTTACATTACCCCAATGGATTTTTTGCCCATTAGTGCGCAGGTATGGCATGGCAAACACACGCTTCCACAAGCTAAATTGAGGCGCATGCCAGCGTTTATTATGTGCAAAACGCGTTTGCAGCTCTTGATTCATTTCATCCGATGTGATCATTGCTTTGTGCTACAGTTAATTTGCGCTAAGACTATCAATTAACGTATCTACTTTTTCAAAATGACTTTGCCAAGTGGGCACTGTAAATTGTTGCATACGCGCTAATTGCGCCGTGCGTAATGGATGACTATCATCCATGTAAGCCTTGATGTAGGCCAGCCAGCCTAGGCCGTCTAGTATGTTTAGATAATCTGGAATTTCGCCTGCAATTTCATGAAAAACGGGCAAATCGCTCGCAATCACAGGCGTACCAACCATTAATGCCTCTATAATCGGCATACCGTAACCTTCTACCAAGCTGGGGAAAAGCATGGCATGAGCGTGATGCAGTATATCGCCCAGCTCGTCATCAGAGCATTCACTTTTTTCTATTAAAAACCCACGTAAAGTTTCAGATCGCTCCAAAATATCCACTGCATTTTCACACTCCCAACCACGGCGGCCAATTAACACCAATTTAGGCGCTTTATCGCCCATTTCTGCCACCAGCTTACCCCATATGCGAAACAGCAAATTATGATTTTTGCGCGGCTCAATTGTGCCCAGCATCACAAAATACGGCGATTGTATTGACCTTGCGCCATAAGACTTAGGCACAAAGCCAGGCGCCAAGTGTGCCACCACTTCGCTAGGCATGGCTATGCCTAAAGCTCGCGCTTCTGTGTGCAAAGTCTCTAGGGTAGATTGCGAATTAGTGATAATGCCGCCACCATAATTCAACATATTATCTATGCGCTTATGATGCTTGATTTTTTCATTTGGGCGGCAAAATTCAGGATGGGTGATAGGAATTACATCATGCACCATAAATACCAGCTTAACGCCGCGCTTACGCAAGCCTAAAGCATACGATTTGTGATCTATACCCGTATGTGCCGTGTTAATTAGCACGCGTTCATGAATTTTTAAGTTATACCAAGCGGTTAATCTAGCTTTAGCGATTAAGCGTTTAATGACTGCTTTACTGCTTGATTTAGGGCGTAATAACGCATCAAACGCTTTTTTTGAATCTGCTTTTGTAAGCACCGCGACAAATCGTCCCTCGGCCAAAACTGCGCGTGCGCGTCCGCAGTAATGCGCTACATAAGCCATTGTGACGCGATCTACGCCTGTGGGCAAAATATCGCCAAGCACGCGACCAAATAGCCTAGTGACATCCAATAAAACCTCTTGCCCAGTTGCTAAACTTGAATTCATACTACGACCTAACTGGTGCTTTTATTGTGCCTTCGCCTACTGGCCGCCATGACATTCTGCCCAAGCCCATTTTTTCAAGCCGAGTAAGCCATTTTAAGCTTAAATCGCCTGAGCGGCGCTTAAAATAAGGGATAGAAAAAATATCCAAACCCAGCCAAGGCAAGAATGGGTTGCGCCTTAAAGTGGCATAAATTTCAACTCTGCATGTAGCATGTGCTGAAATGGATCTTTGATGAAAACCAAACATATCAGCCACAATCAAGGTGTTGGCTGGTACTGGCAATTTTTCTGGAGCTGGCAAGCCCATTTCAAGTAAATCATCTTCTAAAGCACGAAATGAGCCCCTAGCATGGTAAATAATAGGATGATTTTTTGCTGTAATACTTTGCTTTTTCTCCCACGCTAAACGTTTTGGCGTAAGCAAATGTGAGCCGCGCACATAGGCAAAGGGGCAATCATTCTCATTCACGTCTTCTAAAAAAAACCAAGCTTTAGCGTTAGAATGAAAAGTATCTGCATGCGGCACAGTTTGTGGGTCTAGCACATCGTTAGCCCCAGCAAAAACTGCTTGAATTGAGAAAATTGGCTCACCACCAATCCCCGCCACGTATCGCAAGCTTGCCAGCAAATTGGGATGTTGAATAAAAGCATGTAATTGGGGAAATTTGATTGCCAGCGACCCAGAATTTAAAAACACCCGTCTAGTAACCGTGCCACCTTGAGACATTTCTCTTAGCGGCCAAACTGACTCAAAAATTTCTTTTTTCAAAGCCTCAAAATCGGTTGCATTTAAAAAATTAAAATCCTGAGTAAATCCATTCTTGCTATATTCCAACCGCTTGTTTTGGCTCACATATTTACTTAAAAATACACGGCGTAGCCTAACCAGACCTTTGGCTATTCTAATGCGTAACACATGCAAACCAATCCTATTTAGCAGCGCATTGCCTATAACAGGGTTCTCTTGAAATGATTTAGCCTCGGTAAAAAGGGCTAGAAACCAAATTGGGGTGTGTAAAATATTGAATAGAGAACGTTTCAAATTCAAACCTAAGTTGTGTGAATATAATTTGCTTAAAATATCTATTCTGAAAATGTAGCCTGTTAATTACAAAAATCAAATGCACTTAATACAACTTGCAATTATAACATTGCAGCATTGCGCTACCCTTAGCTAGCTTTATGTATTTTAGCTATAATGTAAACAATCGTTAAGGTCAAATGTAAAATACATCAATCATTTTAGGTGCTTAATGGCTATATTTACGCCTAAAGCAGTAGGGTTTTTGTATTAAATGCGGTTTAAGCTATGCTGTTTTAACACCTTATGAAAATTTACTTTTAGCACCAAGCTAGTCATAATGCAGCGTAAGATTGTGCGTTGCATAAAAAATATAAGGACTTAATTGTTTTGTTAGAAACCCCCGCCCCAAAAAAAATTATAAAAAGTAGATCTTTAAATGCCTTATTGGGCATCAATAAGCTATTTGTGCTTAGCGTAGTGTTGCCTACGGCAATTGCTATTATTTACTATGGATTTTACGCGGCCGATATATTCATCTCAGAATCACGCTTTGTGCTTAGAAGCCCGCAAAAACAATCGCAATCTGGCTTAGTAGGCGCATTATTGCAAGGCACTGGCTTTACTCGCTCACAAGATGACGCTTACTCAGTGCATGATTATATTAAATCGCGCGATGCACTTAAAATGCTGGATGACAATTTAAAGCTAAAGGCAGCTTACTCAGAACCAAAAGTAGATATGCTTAACCGTTTTGCTGGTATAGATGGTGATGATAGCTTTGAGGCTTTGCACAAATTTTATCAAAAACATGTGGGTATTGAATATGACACGGCATCATCTATTACCGCACTTAGAACCCAAGCTTTTACTGCAAAAGACGCGTACTTAATGAACGTTGATCTGCTAAACATGAGCGAAAAGTTAGTTAACCAATTGAATGACAGGGGTCGTCGAGACCTGGTCTTCTACGCCGAACAAGAAGTGCAAGAGGCCGAACGAAAAGCAAAAACTGCTGCCATGGCGGTTTCTAGATTCCGTTCTAGCAACACAGTGGTTGACCCAGAAAAGCAATCGGCGCAACAACTCATTGCTGTTGGAAAATTGCAAGAAGAGCTTATTGCGACTAACAATCAATTATCGCAATTAAAATCGCTTGCGCCAGATAACCCCCAAATACCCGTATTAATAGTGCGTGCCAGCTATTTGCAAAAAGCCATTAACGCAGAAACCGCTAAAGTGGCAGGCAGTGGCACATCATCATTAACCAGCAAAGCCGCCAACTACGAGAGACTTAGTTTAGATAGGGAATTTGCAGATAAAAGCCTAGCTTTTGCAATGACCTCACTCACCAGCGCTAAAAATGAAGCGCAACGCCAGCAATTGTATTTAGAGCGCTTAGTACAGCCCAGTTTGCCTGATAAAGCGGTGGAGCCAAGACGAATACGATCAATATTAGCAACTCTTATTCTAGGTTTAATTGCATTTGGTATATTGAGCTTATTCGTATCTGCTGTACGTGAACATAAAGACTAGTCTGATTATGAATGAGCGTATAGCGCCTTTACTAAGCAGCTTTTTAATCCAAAAGCGAGTAATAAACGCTTTAATACTTAGAGAAATTATTACCCGATATGGGCGACATAACGTAGGATTCTTTTGGCTTTTTTTAGAGCCCATGATGTTCACGTTAGGCATTACTACCTTGTGGTCACTAATTGATGCTACACATGGTAGCAATATACCAATAGCTGCATTTGCGATAACTGGCTATTCTTCTATCCTACTTTGGCGTAACTGTAGCAGCAGAGTTATTAAAGCTATTGAAGCCAATTTAAGCCTTATGTATCACCGGAACGTTCGAGTAATTGATATTTTCACTTCACGCTTAATATTGGAAATTGCTGGAGCTACAGCTTCTTTAATTGTATTAACATTAATTTTTTCTGCAGTAGGGCTAATGAACTTACCAGAAGACTTGCTGACCGTAGCGCTTGGATGGTTTTTGTTAGCTTGGTTTGCATTTTCGTTAAGCTTGCTAATCGGAGCTGCATCAGAGCGCGTCGAAATAATTGAACGTATCTGGCATATCGTTACTTACTTAACATTCCCATTATCGGGAGCTGCATTTATGGTGGACTGGTTGCCAAAAGGTGCTAGAGAGTTTGTTTTATGGGTGCCTATGGTTCATGGTACAGAAATGATTCGGCATGGTTACTTTGGGAGCATGATTCAAACTTATGAAAACCCATACTACTTCGCAATGTTTAATGCTGTGTTAACACTTGCAGGCTTGGCTTTAGTAAAAAATATTAATCAATTAGTAGAGCCAGAATGATAGAAATTACCAACTTAACAAAAATGTACAGCACTCGGTTAGGTAAACGCACAGTACTTGATAATGTCAATTTAACTATTAACAAAGGCGAGCGAGTTGGCATTTTAGGTCGCAACGGCGCAGGTAAGTCAACGCTTATTAGATTAATTAGCGGAATAGAGCAGCCAACCAGAGGTAGTATCAATCGAAACATGAGCATTTCATGGCCTTTAGCTTTTGGTGGTGCATTTCAAGGTAGCCTAAGTGGCGTAGATAATATACGATTTATTTGCCGCGTATATGGCGCGCCATGTGAACCCGCAATCTGTTTTGTAGAAGAGTTTTCAGAGCTAGGAATTTACCTGCGTGAGCCTGTAAAAAAATACTCTTCTGGTATGCGCGCGCGCTTGGCTTTCGGAATATCCATGGCGGTCGAATTTGATTGTTTTTTAATTGACGAAATTGTAGCAGTTGGAGATGACCGTTTTCAAGAAAAAAGCAGAATAGAGCTTTTTGAAAAACGCAGCGACAGAGCAATGATTATTGTCTCGCACAGTGCAGACTTTGTGCGCCAACATTGCCAGCGCGCAGCAGTATTAAACGATGGGAAGTTGTACAATTTTGAGAAAGTGGAAGACGCGTTTGATTTTTACAAGTCATTTGAATAGTGTTTGAATAATATAAAATGAGGAACTATGTCTAAGCTATTGCAAAGCCACACTTACGAGGCTCTAATTAAACTAGATCATTATGAGCTTTTGAAACTTATTGGATTGAATTTCTCAAATCTGGTTACAGAGAATATCGACTGGGGGAATAATTACTTTACATTGGAATGGCTGACCGTTAGCCTTCAAAATAAATGGCATGTGCTTGATTGTCAACCTGGCTTAAATCAATGCAATCAAGACGTTTACTTGCTTGAGCGTATCTAGACTAATTGTCCATGTATTTAATATTCCTATCCAGTTTTAAGTATTCACAAATAATTACATGCCAAAAATAAACAAACGCTTGATTGTTGTACTCGGTATGCATCGTAGCGGCACTAGCACGATTACGCGATCTCTTGAGGTTTTGGGTATATCGTTGGGCAACAGACTAATGCCTGCGATTGAAGGCAATAACAATAAAGGCTTTTTTGAAGACATTGACATTAACGCACTAAATGTTGAAATGCTTGAGTGTATTGGTAGCGATTGGCATTGTTTAAGCCCACTAGAATTTAAAGATGTTAATCAACTAAATGAAAACGGGTACTTTATTCGGGCGGTAGATTTGCTACGCCTTAAAACAACCAATAGCGCCATTTTCGGATTTAAAGATCCGCGCGTTGCAAAGTTATTGCCCTTTTGGCATCCAGTATTTGTGCACTGTGGCTTTGATGTTGCCTATATTTTAGCGCTTCGTAACCCCCTTAGTATCGCGCAGTCTATTGCTGAGCGTGATGGGTTTAGCCACGAAAAAACATATCTGCTATGGCTTGGTCATACGCTTAGCAGCTTACTTCATACACAACAACACAAGCGCGTTCTTGTGGACTACGACCGCTTGTTAGAAACCCCTAAGCAAGTCATTGAAGTGATTGCAAGTCAACTGAATTTAAAAGTAGATGCTAAAGCTCTACGTACTTTTCAAACTGAATTTATAGACCCTGAATTACGTCATACTTTCTACACAGTGAGTGATTTAAATATAGATACAGCTTGCTCGCCGCTTGCAAAAGATGTTTATACCGAACTTCTCAAATATGCTGAAGAAAACAAAAAAATTAATCTCAAAGATTTTTATACACAGACGGCGAACTGGGCTAATGAATTTGATCGCCTTAAATCCAACTTAAGACTAGCTGACAATTTATCGGCGCAAATTAATCTTCTTAACCAAACAATCCAAAATAACGACGAAAAAATTATTGATTTCATTAAGAGTTTGCTAAAACAAAATTCTAATATCTTTCAAAAGCAATTTAATGCTGAATGGTACATAAAAAAATATCCTGACATCAACAATCCAGAGATTAATCCCTATCAACACTACATATTATATGGTGCATTCGAAGGCCGTAAGCCTGCTGATGATTTGATAAGTTTTGTAAGGAATGCAATATCTAATCATGTTGAAGAAATCAACATAAAGATTAATCAAGCAAAACAATCCAATGATTCACAACAATTGGATTTGGTCGCGCGCGAGCAAGCACATACAACTCTGCTTCAAGAAGTTCAGCTACAGCACGCGGCGCAAATTGATACTCAAAAACAAGAGTTCGCCAGTCTTGAGCAGGCGCATATAGCACAACAGCAAGCACTAAAACAAGAGTATGACTTACTTACTCAAACTCTAAACCAAGAGCATCAAATACATGAGCAGGCTCAAGCAGCACAATTAGCAGAAATCAGACAGCAAATTGAAGCGCAAGTCATTGATTTGGCCGCTCGTGAACAAGCACATACAACTCTGCTACAAGAAGTTCAGCTACAGCATGCGGCGCAAATTGATACTCAAAAACAAGAGTTCGCCAGTCTTGAGCAGGCGCATATAGCACAACAGCAAGCACTAAAACAAGAGTATGACTTACTTACTCAAACTCTAAACCAAGAGCATCAAATACATGAGCAGGTTCAAGCAGCACAATTAGCAGAAATCAGGAGGCAAATTGAATCGCAAGTCATTGATTTGGTCGCGCGCGAGCAAGCACATACAGCTCTGCTACAAGAAGTTCAGCTACAGCACGCGGTGCAAATTGACTTTCAAAAGCAAGAGTTATCCAGTCGTGAGCTGGCACATGCCTCTCAGTTAGCTGAAATACAACTATCTTACGAGCAACAATTAAGTGCAGAAAAAATCAATTTAAATCAATTGCATCTCTCAGAAATCTCTGAACTCGGATTGCAAATTAAAAATTACTTAATTGAGTTATCGAATTTTAGAAGTATTTTAGAATTAAAGCAGCATGCGTTAAAAAGTATTTTAATAAGTCGTTCTTGGCGTTACACCTCATGGTTTCGCAACTTTGCGCTACTGTTTGATACAAAATCAATCAATACTAACTCTCAAAAAATAAGCTCATTTCACTATAGTAGTAATAGGGATTCCGACATGGCATTAGGCATTATGGACAAATCAGCAGTCACGATTGAAGAACTTTTTTCTTATCAGGATGAAGATTTTATTTGTTGTTCATACAACACCCTGCTTGGGCGTTCTCCAGACAAAGAAGGTTTAATCCATTACCTCAAAAAACTTAGAAATGGTGCAAGCAAAATCGAAATTTTGAATCAATTAAACTCTAGTAAAGAAGGGAGAGCTAGACGTATTTCTGTATTGGGGCTTAAAGAATTACTTTCTACTCATAAACTCTCTAAGCTGCCATTTGTTAGATTTTTAATAAACTCGTCAGACGACAATCTATCTAAAACAGATTTAACAAAAAACTTACGCGCATTAGAAAATAAGTTATATCTCTTAGAATGCACTAACAAGCATCAAGTAGATGCAATTTATGGTAATTTCAGTCGAATAGAGAGCGCGGTGCAGAACCAAGAGAAACTATTCAACGAGTTACATACCAGCAACGGCAAATCAATTGTTCTTGAAGAAAGCCCTTATTCATTAGCTCTAGAAGATAATCCTATTGAAAAAATTGAAGTCCATATTACTAACACACAGCTGTTAAATAATGATGAAAATGCAAATCAAGCTCAGGCTACAGAAATACCAAATCCTATTAAAGTTACAGTAGTAATTTTAACAAAAAATCCAGGTGCTATTTTTAAGGATGTACTAAAAGCTACGCTATATCAGCTTGCTCCATGGGAGTACGAAGTTTTAGTTGTTGACTCTGGTTCCTCAGATGGCACAGTAGATTTTATCAAGCAATTTCCACAGGTAACTTTATTTGAAATCTCGCCTGCTGAATTTGGGCATGGTAAAACAAGAAATTTTGCTGTTTCAAAAGCTAAAGGTACTTATGTTGCAATGCTAACTCATGATGCAAAACCTTTTAATCAGGACTGGCTATTTAATCTTGTAAAACCTTTAGATGAGCACCCAGAAGCAGCAGGTGTGTTTGGGAGACATGAAGCGTATCCCGACCATAACATATATATTCAACGTGATATGAAAATGCACTTTAACAGTTTTCTGCAGTGGCCCGCTGTGATGGGCATGGAAGATCCTGAAAGATATGAGCGTGAAGAAGGCTATAGGCAAGTACTTCACTTTTTTTCTGATAACAATGCATGCCTGCGTAAAGAAGTATGGAAGAAAATACCATATCCAGATGTAAATTTTGCTGAAGACCAATTATGGGCTAAAGCAATCATTGAGGCAGGTTATAAACGTGTTTACGCAGACGATGCGGTCGTTTATCACTCTCATGATTATTCTGTTAAAGATACCTTTAGACGTTCATTTGATGAATCTAGAGCTTTAAAATCTTTATTTGACTACGACTTATGTCCTAGCGCAAAACATGGCATAAAACAGATCTATGCCTGCGCTAAATCTGATTTAAATTACCTTTCTCTAACTACTGGATTCAGCAAGTCACCAAGTTTAGCGCTCAGAACTCCAATGCTTCATGCCGCTAAACAATCTGGTTGGTTTATTGGTCGCTATCAAGGTCAATTTAAAGGGTTGTTGTTTTGGTTATTTTCACTTGATAATGCAAAGAAAAGAAAAACAAACATGAAGTTTACAGAAAAACTAAAGCTACTTTTTAAGAAAAAAAATAGGCTATCAGATAATAATATAGTTATCCCTTATCAGTCCCTTCAGCAGCTAACTCAAGAGCCTATAGTTGCACGAGTAGAACATAACAAAGTTGATGTTATTGGATTTTATAATTTTGTCATTACTGAAGACGCTGGCACATTACCACTAACACCAAATGAAGATCACTACACCATCAATTGGTTAATCCCAGATTTTGGTATTGGGTCTGGTGGACATCTCAATATTTTCCGCTTCATAAACATGTTGGAGCAAAAAGGATACAAAAATACTATTGGCATTATTGGTAATCACCAACACTCATCTCCATTTCAAGCTAGAGAAATGATTGCAAAACATTTTTTTAAATTAAAAGCTGAAGTAGTGTTTGGAGCTGAAAGTTTACCTAAGGCTAACTTTAGTTTTGCTACAAGCTGGATTACAGCATATGCGCTTAAGGGCTTTGCTGCAACTAACCATAAACTATACTTTGTACAAGACTTTGAACCTGCTTTTTACTCAAATGGCAGCGAATATGATTTTGCAGAGGAAACATATAAATTTGGTTTCACTGGCGTATGCGCAGGCAATTGGTTATCAGAAAAACTACATTCTGATTATGGAATGCACTGTCATTCAGTAGGGTTTTCATATGATCGCGAATTATACGTTCAATCCCCGCGTAGAGAACCCAATAAACTACGCGTATTTTGCTACTGTAGACCCCCCACTATCCGCCGCGGATGGGAATCTGCAATGCTTGCATTAAGTTTAGTTGGTGATGTAATGCCAGATGTTGAATTTATATTTGCAGGATGGGATATGTCAAATTATAATTTCCCTTATCCGCATCTAAATGCGGGTATATGTTCATTAAAAGAACTCCCAGATCTCTATAGCCAGTGTGATGCGGCATTGGTATTTTCATTTACTAACTTATCATTACTTCCTCTTGAACTAATGGCCTGTGGTTGCGTAGTCGTATCAAATAAAGGTGCAAATACGGAATGGCTTCTAAATGACGAAAACAGCGTGTTACCTGACTCTTCATCACCAAGATCTATTGCTGATGCCATCATTAAAATTCTTGCAAACGCTGAATATAAATCTAGCATTATTTCAAAAGCAAAAACATTTGCCAATGCTACAAACTGGATAACTGAAGGTAATAAACTTGCTGATATTTTAGCTACCTATAAGCAACCCCTTAACGTTGTTAGCAAGCCAATTGAATATGAAGCTGATAATAAATTAGCAGAGGATATAGATATTGCAAAAACAGAAAATATTAAACCTTCTACAATCAAGCGCTCGATTAAAGCTAACAGTAAACCTCGCCAAAGTAAATTTAGAGCAAATGCTTAATTCAGAAAATGCCATGAAGACAGTTAAAAGAAAATCAATTGCCCCCAATTTTGATTTAAACAATAAGACTTTGTTTATCCACGCAGGCGGAGCTAAAACTGGTTCCAGCGCGCTACAAAATTTCTTTGAACTCAATAAAAATGAACTAAAGAGCTACCATCTTGACTACGAGAACTCGCAAAAATTGCTTTTTGAACAAGAGCATATCTTTGGTAATGGCATGTATTTGTTTGATAAATTAAATGATGCAAACTTAAATGATCAAGATTTAGATATTGTCTTGGCCAGCTACTTTAGCCAATCATCCAAAGCAGTATGCTCTAATGAGTATTTTCAAGCCTTAAACGAAGCCACTTGGCAAAAACTGATAGCTTCAAGTAATAGATTAAAAATAAAGTTGGTAATAATTTTCTACATTAGAGATGTAGCGCCTTTTTTCTTATCTGTTTATGATCAAGTAATAAAAAGGCACGGCGAGTATTTACCAATTACCACATGGGCAGATAATTGGCCTTGGGAGCATCTAGACACTCTGAAAATATTAATCAATTTTAAAGATACAATTAAAATCAAAGTTGTATCTTACGACGCAAATAAATCTAATTTAATTGGCAGCTTTCTAGATTTAATCGGATTAGATTCAAATTATATAATTAGAGAAGAAGACAAATCAAGAATAGTCAATAGATCACTTACTGAGATTGAACGTAATATTTTATTATCTGTGAATAAAGAGTTTAGTGATAAATTTTGTGGTGAAATTACTGATTTATTAATTTACAACAACCCCAATGCGCTGTATTCACAGCAATATGATGAACATTTATTAACTTACTTAACAACACGTTTTCAAAAAGATGTTGACTGGGTTAATGATATGTTTTTTGAGGGGGAATCTATTGTTGCAGTTTTAAATCCTAATCAGTTAGCAACTAAAAAAATTAATTTAATCACAGAAAAAACCTCTGAAGGCATTGTTGTTGACTGGGCTATTCAAAAGTTAAAAACTCAAAAACAGGATGTTGAACGGTTTTTACTATCCGCATTAAGAAAAGCCATTGAAAAACTAATTGAGGATTCCAAAAATAGAACCAACTCTTCAAATACTTATGCTGGAATTCCTAGTGATTTTAATGGGCTAATGTATGTATTATTAAATCCTGACCTGCTAATTGCTCAAGTTGATCCATATAAACATTATGCTAACCATGGCAAAAGCGAAAATAGAATTTATAAAATCTCGTCAAATATTGAGTTTGCGTCAGAGTATTTAGCTTGCATTGAAAGTTTAAAGCTATTGAAAGAAATTAGTTCTGTTAAAAAAGAAGTTTTAGTTAACGAACATATCTGAGGAATCTGCATGAAGGTAATAGTTTTCGGTGGTGGTGGTTTTATTGGATCTGCAATCGTAGATAGATTGCTGCTAGACGGCCATGATTTGCGGGTATTCGAACGGCCTCGTGTAGAGCCATATCGTGGCTTCTCCAATATTGAGAAAATTGAATGGCTAACTGGAGATATGCAAAGTATCCACGATATAAAACTTGCTCTTGCAGATAGAGACTTGGTTATTCATCTGGTTTCAACTACTTTACCAAAAAACTCAAATGAAGATCCAATTTATGATGTTCAAACCAATTTAGTAGCCACATTGCAAATACTCAATACAATGGTTGAAATGAATATTAAAAAGATTATTTTTATTTCATCAGGTGGTACTGTCTACGGTACGCCAAAATACTTACCTGTAGATGAAAAACATCCATGTGAGCCAGAAGTGTCGTACGGAATTACCAAACTTGCTATAGAAAATTACTTGTTGCTTTATAAAAAAATGTACGGTATTTCTCCTGTTATCTTGAGAGTTGCGAATCCTTTTGGCAAGCGGCAACGTATTGAAACAGCACAGGGGGCAGTAGGGGTATTCCTTAACCGGGCGATTAATCACGAATCTATTGAAATATGGGGTGATGGTGAAGTAACGCGCGATTATATTTATATTGATGATGTGGCAGAGGCCTTTTCTTGTGCTGTTAATTATAGCGGTAAAAGTGTGATTTTTAACATTAGCAGCGGCTTGGGCACAAGCTTAAACGAGCTTATTTCTCTTATGGAAGAAGTGCTTGGTCACTCAATCGAAAAGCGTTATTTAGACGCGCGTAATTGTGATGTGCCAATTAGCGTGCTTTCTAGTGTTCTTGCCCAACAAGAATTGGGATGGTCTCCTAACACATCACTTTTAGGCGGAATTAATGCCACCGTTGAATGGATAAAAAATTCTAAATAGTATGATTATTTTGGAACCGATAATGTGACAATTTTCATTAACCGTAATCAGAAAGAGCACATTACTAGAGTTCAAAGAATGCTTTTTCCTTTATCGCCTTTGGTGCAAAGAATTGAGTATTTACTCACCTTGCTACCCAGAAGGTATCAACCTGTTTCTTTAGTGGCAGAGGCTGGAATAAAAATCGTGGCATTTGCAACAGATAACTTTCATGCGACTAATTCAACGCCTTATTTTAAGGTTATTTTTGAATCCACCAAAATACCCAGTGGGTGGTTTTACCTTGAGGCAGCAATTACAAACCATAACGCTAGCAAAGTTGCAAAACTTCATATTGATTTAGGCTATGGTTTTAACGATGCAGACAGTGTAATTGTACCCACCAACTTTAGAGGCTCTATTCGAGAAGTTATTTTTCTGCCTAAAGGTATTAAAGCACTTCGCTGGCAGCCTATGCAGGGGTCTGGCTGGTTTTCACAAAGTCCACTTATATTTCATAGCATATCATGGCTGGAAGGTTACTATAGGCGCGCTTGGCGAGTAGCTTGTGATTTATGGAAGCATCGGCATTTATCAGGGGCACGTAAAAACATATTAAGTTTGACTAGTATTGTTTTTGATATAAATAACGCCTATGCTTGGAGTGCCAAACTAAGACTTTCTAAAAACTTAACTATAAAGTACGAGGATTTTATTAATCGTAACGACAAGATAACCAATAAAGACATTAAAGCGATTGAGCATCATATATACCAGCTTTTTTTAAAGCCAGAATTATCAATTGTCATGCCAGTTTATAATCCGCCTATCCGTTTCTTTCGCGAGGCACTTGACTCAATACTTGCGCAAAATTACCCATATTGGCAACTTTGTTTGGCTGATGATGCTTCAGCCGATCCAGAAGTAAAAAAAACTATTGAAGAGTATTTAAAAAAAGATTCTAGAATTAAGGTGGTTTATTGCAAGGAGAATGGGCATATATCTGCAGCTTCGAATTCTGCTTTAGAAATTGCAACTGGAGAGTTTGTTGTTCTTATGGATCAAGATGATTTATTGCCTAGCCATGCACTGTATCATGTAGCAGTTGAAATTAATCGCAACCCAGATGTGTGCCTTATTTATTCGGATGAAGACAAAATAGATGAGATTGGTACTAGGTTTGATCCCTACTTTAAGTCAGATTGGAATCTAGATTTATTCTATTCACAAAATATGTTTAGTCATCTTGGCGTTTACAAAACATCACTGGTTAGAGAGGTTGGTGGGTTTAGGTTAGGCTATGAAGGCGCGCAAGATTATGACTTAACTCTTCGTTGTGTTGCAAAAACTACTCCAAACCAAATTAAGCACATCCCCAGAGTGCTTTACCACTGGCGAGCACACGCAAAATCCACAGCGCTTTCTCATAGCACAAAAAATTATGCTGAGTTAGCTGGCTATAAAGCTTTGCAAAATCATTTTCATGAATCTGATGCTCACATTACAAAAACCGATACGCCTGGTATGTATAGAGTAATTTACCCACTGCCCGCAAAGGCACCTCTAGTTACGCTGATTATACCAACACGAGATAATGAGCAGGTGTTGAGAAAATGCATTGAGAGCATTAAACAAAAAACCATTTACCCCAATTTTGAGTTATTGATTGTTGACAATCAATCAACTGATGAAAAAACTCTAACTTATTTAGACTCCTTGAAAATAGATAGAAGATTTAGAATCATTAAGTTTAACAGTCCATTTAATTACTCTGCTATTAATAACTATGCTGCTTCATTAGCTCATGGTGAGATTATTGGTTTGGTGAATAATGATGTTGAAGTGATTAACAAAGATTGGTTGTGTGAACTGGTGCGACATGCTTTGCGAGCTGATGTAGGTGCGGTGGGTGCAAAATTATTATATTCAGATCGCGCGATTCAGCATGCAGGCGTAGTGCTAGGTATTGGAGGTTTAGCTGGCCATTCGCATAAGTTTTATGACCACAATAATTGTGGTTACTTTGGACGCGCAAATTTGCAACAAGAACTATCTGCAGTAACTGGAGCATGTTTATTGGTAAGGAAAAATGTTTTTGAACAGGTTGGTGGTCTTGATGAAAACTTACCCATAGCATTTAATGACGTTGATTTCTGTATTAAGGTACGTGAACTTGGTTTAAAAAACATCTACACACCTTATTCAATACTTTACCACCACGAATCTATTAGCCGCGGTCAAGAAGATTCCCCTGAAAAGCAAGCGCGACTTGCAAAAGAGATTTTATTTATGAAAGATAAATGGGGTTCAATTTTACTCAGCGACCCATTCTACAATCCAAACTTGTCGCATGATAGAGAAGATTTTAGCTTGGCAAACCATCGAGTTACATCATCACATCATGGGTATCCTTGCGTTGTCTAATTTAAATTACACGCATTTACAAATGTTAAATGAAAATATGAAAGGCCAAATAACCTTTTATATAACCTTAAATTCATCATCTGTTTTATCGCACTTTCCACTGGCAATTAGCTAGTTTTTACAACCAACTCTGGATTCAAAGAGATTAAACTTTCCCCGATTCAGCGCCAGCTCGTTAAATCTTGGCTTAGATAATTAGATAACGATACTATCTTTTTTTTGTACATTTCTAAAAGTGTTGAATGTAATGATGGCCGTAATGCCAGACCATCACCCTCAAAGACTCTTTCTGACAACATTTTTCTATCTTCTGTTGAAAAAAAACCATTTAATCCCAAATGTTTTAAGCAATTATTTGCAACTTTTACTGGGTCAGCAACAATATCATCATACTTAACAATCAGTAGTTGACTTAATGGATAAACGCTAAGCCAATTGCTAATACAAGCTTCATAATCACCTCTGGATATAGAACCGTTAGATTTAAAATGATCTATAAACCATTGATCTGAAGCTTCTTCATATAGCATTTCGGCTCTTTTTAAAGCCATCCTTGCAGATGACCATGCGCGATCAATTGGATTTCTAATAATATAAATTAAACGCAATTCAGGAAAGTTTTTATAAATAGTTTTAATCTGCTCTGCTGGCAAAAAACCATATGCAGGCGTAATTTCTCCATTGATTAAGCTTAAATCAGTAAAAAATTTTGAATATGCATCAAGACTCAGGCTGTCTGGTCTATCCCAATAATGTACTTCTTTACCTGCAGGAAATGATATTCTAGGGTGTTTTGCAAGCGTATCGTACAACCAGGTAGTGCCACATTTTTGAGCGCCAATTCCCAAAAAGTTCAACATGTGTAACCAAATCTTGTGAGTGCTGGCATTGTAATTGATTGAGTAACGTCACTTAATATCGGGCGGGGGTGAAAGGTTTGATGTATTTCTGGATAGTTGGTTAGGTCTTTTTTGGTAGCTAATGGCAACTTCAACATATTGGATAGATTCAACATTGTAGCTTCAGGATTTTCGCAAACATCCTCGTAACGTACCATGATGTAATGCCCACCCATTTTTACCCCGAAATCAGCTGCTGCAGTATTAGCAATTGACCAAAGTATTAAAGACTTTTCATGATCAGGTAAGGATTGATAAGCTTCTGGGATAATATGTTTACCATGTTTCGTAAGTTGCTGCTGATTAATAGATGTAGACATTGCCAAACCATCACGAATAACGTGAATGAAATACATGCCCTCAAATAACTCGCTTAATAATGGCAACAAATAAATACTACGCGGATTCTTCCAACCCCAAAAGCTATTACTGTTAGCCGTTGAATTATCACGATGCTCTATAATCGCAGAAACAAAGTCTTCAACCAACTCAGAACAATTTACCTTGCCCTTTAAATAGTTATTGATGTACTTTTCATAAATTAGGACAAACGGCATTGCATCTTGTGAATCATTGCGCCGCATACCCATAAATATGCCATGCTCTTGCATTAGCTGCGCTACCAGCCTAGTGCCAGATCCCCCTACTCCTCCCACAACAATGGGCGAGGGCAAGCATTGGGCTTTTAGGTATTCTTTAATAGGTGTAGCAAATTCTTTGATAAAAACATCGCGATACATTTAAACCTTTATTAACAAGCAGTAAGCTAAACTTGCCTCTTGTAATTTACAAGATAAAATCTGCACCAGTCAAGGCTGTCACACCTGTGAGCTGAATCTCAAATTCACTGGTAGCAAAGTTGCTATCAGTGTTGCCCGATAAGATGTTACCCACTAAACGGAGCTGCCCTTCTGCGGTAAACGCACCACTGGCAAGAATAGCGGCTGCAAAGGCTTGGTCGTTAATCAGCGTGCTATTTGCGTCTATATTCAAGAGGTTTATCTTATCCCCTTGCGCTGTACTGAAGTCAGTGATTGTGTCGCGTAACGCTGCACCTACTAATGACTCGGCGATGGCGCTCAAGTCGAAGGTATCTGCGCCTAGTCCGCCTGTGATGGTGTCAGTACCCAATGCGCCTTTTAATATATCATTACCATCGCCGCCATCTAGCATATCTAAACCTTGACCGCCGCCCAGGGTGTCATTACCCAATCCGCCCACTAAGGTGTCGGCGTTCTTGCCGCCATTGAGGTTATCGTCACCGTCGCCTCCGTCTAGCAAGTCAAATCCATCTGCGCCAGTGAGTATATCAGCACCTAGCAAACCATAGAGGAAGTCGTTACCAAGTCCGCCATCTAGGTTATCTAAGCCTTTGCCGCCATAGAGCGAGTCGTTGCCCTCTGCGCCGCGTAACACATCGGCTTGATCACCTCCACGCAGTATGTCGTCACCTTGGCCGCCATCTATGGTGTCAAAGCCTAAGCCGCCTGAGAGGCTGTCATTATCCGCTCCGCCGTCGATTGTATCATTGCCATCGCCACCATCGAGAGTGTCATTTCCAATTCCACCTTGCATACTATCGTTGCCAGAAAAGCCAAAAAAATCAATGCCCGTATTGCTAGTGCTAGCAATTGTGTCGTTATTAGAAAGAGCAGCAGAAATAAAGAATGGCCCCACGATGCCCACTGGCCCCACAGTATTATTAACCACACTAAAGCCGCTCATTGATAATGTTTTAGTTCCATCAGTTAAACTAAAAGCCGTGCTAGTGCCATTACCATCTGCTGAAAAAGCGCCTTGCAGAACGCCTACTATGCCAGCATCTGTGACTGTTGACTGCGTGGCTACAAAATTATTGACGACAACCTGCACACTTGCCCCAACTAAATCTGTATCCGTAACTGAGAAAGTAAAGTTTCCAGTCTCCATGTGTGGTGAAGAAGTAAGTGTTACATTGTCAGCAAGAAACTGAAATGTCTCGCTGGTGCGTGTACCAGTAAGAAATGGATTGGCACTTAGGTCAAAACCCGAGCCATGAATCGTCCAAACAATGCCTGTGGTATTTTGCGTCACAACAAGTAGCGTTGATGTTACTGTATTGAAAGTAAATTGAGTGAAAACTAATGGACTATTAAAGGCACTTATAAGCCCGATAGCACCAGTAATATAAAGGTTTGGTGTATTAAACTGCATATTTCTTTGCAAAGTAGTTAAATCAGCTGTAATTTCAGCACTTGTCATATTGGTTGAAGCAATAGCCATGTTTTTATCCTTAATTATAATGAGTTTAAAATTATTGTTATAAGCTTCTAACCTTCAATTACAAACTTAGACAGAATCAAATCTGCGCTTTAAAAACAAAGCTATATATAATTTAACAGCCTATAGAATTGTAATTCTAGAATCCAGCCACGACGCTGTCAATCACCAAAATAGGCATTTTGGCGATGATGCGTAATTTTCGGCTTTGGCTTAGAATAAATCAATAGCCCGTTGGGGTGGCTGCTAATGATGTGATGTTAAGGCGCTAACAATTAAAGGTAAGTGGTGAATCCTAGCCTTTAATTGTAGCGATTTTGCTTGCTTTGTTAAACAGCTTTACAAGATAAAGTCCGCACTAGTTAGCGTCGTCACCCCTGTGAGTTGAATCTCAAACTCGCTGGTGGCAAAGTCGCTATCGGTGTTGCCAGATAGAATATTGCCTACTAAGCGCAACTGCCCTTCTGCTGTGAACGCGCCACTGCTGAGAATGGTCGATAAGAAGGCTTGGTCGTTAGCTGCGGAGCTGCTTGCGTCTATGGTAGATAAATCAATCTTATCGAGTTGCGCTGTGCTGAAATCAGCGATGATATCGCGCAATGCACCTGCCAATGATTCTGTAATGGCATTAAAGTCAAAGGTATCAGCTCCTAGTCCACCAGTGAGGGTGTCTGTGCCTAGTGCGCCTATGATGACATCATTGCCGTCGCCTCCGTTTAGGTTGTCTAGGCCTTGACCGCCACCTAGGATGTCATTTCCTAATCCGCCCACTATGGTGTCGCCGTTCTTGCCGCCGTTAAGGTTGTCGTCGCCGTCGCCGCCCTCTAGTAGGTCGAATCCATCGCCGCCCGTGAGGGTGTCTGCACCTAGCAAGCCATACAGGAAGTCATTCCCTACGCCGCCATCTAGGTTGTCTAAGCCTTTACCGCCATAGAGAGAGTCGTTACCTTCACCACCGCGCAATACATCGGCTTGATCACCACCGCGCAGTATGTCGTTGCCTTGTCCGCCATCAATGGTGTCAAAACCTAAGTCGCCGATAAGGGTGTTTGCAAAACTATCGCCTGTCAAAACATCATTATTTGTAGTGCCAGTCAAGTTTTCTATACCAATTAAGGTGGTTGTAACAAACATATTGCCGAAACCATCATCTATACTGGCTCTACCTAATGCTAGATTTGCATTTATTGTAGTAAATGCGCCACTGAAGTTAGCAGTATCATTGCCAGCGCCGCCATCTAAAGTATCAGCAACATAGTTATCGCTATCAATTAAGGTGTCATCGCCATTGCCGCCAAACACGCGGTCTGAACCATCTCCACCATTGATGGTGTCATTATTATCCCCACCATCTAACTTATCACTTGCAATGCCGCCTGTAATACTGTCATTTCCAGCTAAGCCACGTAGGTAACTACCAGTTACAATTGCTGTCATATTGTCAGCATTAGCCGTGCCGTCTGTTGCGCCAATAACGTTCACATTTAAGGTTGCAGATCCCGTACTAAATGGCGAAGTGCCGCCACCAGTGCCAATAGTAGCTAGGGACACCACTTGCCCACTGGTAAAGCTGCCAGTGCCATCCCAAGCGCGGTAGGTAAATGAGTAGGTTCCACTGGCACCATCTACAGGCATGTAGCGCACTAAGGTCGTGCCAGCAAGCACGATGCCAGTACCAGCCGTAAGTGTAGGCATTGCAAGCCAGGTTAGCCCACCATTGGTGCTGTACTGACTGCTGTTTACTTGCAGCAAATCGCCTGTAATAGAAGTAGCTGATACGCTAGTGATAATCGAGCCAATCTGATCACCAAAACGACCATCTGCGTCAGTTGCAGATACCCCAGCTGAAGCGGGCACTTCAAAAGCGACATCCCCTGAAAACGCGCTGACAGAAAACGGTGCAGAAACATTAAAAACTGGTGCGTTATTTTGCCCGACAAAAGTGTTATCTAGCGTGCCGTTTGCATTTAAGCGTATGGTAGCAAAATTAGCGTCTTGACCACTACCACTATTAGTGCCACTAATCAGTATTTTCCCATCAGCTTGTAAAGCCAGGTCTGAAACTTCAATATTATTAAAAGGAAGTCCTGTAACTAATTTGCCAGAAGTGCCAAAAGTGCTGTCCAGCGTGCCGTTGGTGTTATAACGCACAACGGCAAGATTTTCGCCAAACGAATTGCTAGAAGTGTAACCTGCAACCAGTATTTTGCCATCACTTTGCATCTTCACTATGGTTCCCACATCGTCACCACCCAGGTCAGTAGTCACTACCCCATTTGTGCCAAAGCTAGTATCTAGCGTGCCGTTGGTATTAATGCGTGCAACTTTAATGTCGCCTAATATGCTAGCTGAGGGGTTGATATAATCAAATACAGATGTACTACCCACAATAATAATTTTGCCATCTGCTTGCAAAGTCGATCCTTCATCTTCATTACCCATGCCGATATCAAAGCTGGCAATACCATTGACACCAAACGTAGTATCTAAACTACCATTGCTGTTATAGCGCACTAGGGTATTAGTTGCAGAGTAATCTACAGTAATAGTATTTGCCAACACTGCACCCGTGGCAACAATTTTGCCATCGGCCTGCAATAAAATATTGTCGATAAAACCATTATTGCCAGCGCCAAATCCAGTGCTCACATAACCATCCGCATCAAAAGTGGTGTCTAGCGTGCCACTTGCAGTGTAGCGAACCACCATGAACTCTTGCAAGCCGTTGTTGTTAATAACACCTGCACTAAGAATTTTCCCATCTACTTGTAAAGTAACGCCCTCTCCAGAATAAGCTAAACTGGTGGTGATACCGTCACCTATTAGCGTGCTAACTCTGCCACCTGTACCAAAGGTAGTATCTAAACTGCCATCTGTATTAAAGCGCGTAATCACATTGGTATTTGTAGTAGTAGAATTTAATGGATTAAACACACTAGAAAAGCCTGCTAGCAGATACTTACCGCTAGCATCAAGCTCGAAGCTATATATCCACCCTGTTGAATTTAAAGTGACTTTGCCATCCAAACTAAAGCTGGTATCAAGGCTACCGTTACTGTTGTAGCGAGTAATAGCGTAATTTTCAGTGCCATTGGTGTTAAAGCTACTGCCTGCCACCACAATTTTGCCGTTAGCATCTACCGCCACACCAGCAGCTTCATCATAACCACCCATATTAGTAATTACTTTGCCATCATCTGGCGTTACTACTAGTTGATGGGTGGTGCTGGCTGCGCTAAATGGCGTGCTGCCACCTGTGCCAACAGCTGTGATATTCACAATATCGCCACTGTTATAACCACCAGTGCCATCCCAAGTGTGATAAGTGATGGTGCTAGTACCATTGGCATCTACAGGTGGTGTGTAGCGCAGCCAAGTATCCGCCTTAAACACAACAACAGATCCTGCTGGCGGCATTACGGCAGTAAACCAATGTAACTCATCCACGCTGTATTCTAGCAACCCGCCCGCAATACCAGTTTGCCCTATAATAGCGATACCAAGCAAATTACCATCGACATCAGTCGCCCCAGGCACAAAATTGCCAAATGCATCCACCCCATCATTAAAAAATGAAGCACGCACTGAGCCTGTGTAGGTGTCTTCGTATATAGAGTTAATGCGAGTGAGAGAAGTGTTTAATACTGGAGCAGAGTTAGCCATGACAAACCTTTTTGTTATGAGTTAGTAGTAATTTAGCTTAATTGATTATAACAAGTCAACCTAAATCACATCAACTCTAATAGCCCGTTTGGGTAATATACAACAATAAGCCCCGCAAGTTACTGCGGGGCATTGGTTGGTGCGTTTTTGCTACAGATTTTTAGCTATTACTTTTAACTTACAACACAAAGTCCTCTATTTAAACCAACTTACCCATCAACACTAAGTAATCCAACACCTGCTTTGCGCAGTCTTCCAATGTCTGGTCACCAGTTTTTACGACTAATTCTGGATTAGTTGGAGCTTCATAAGGTGAGGATATTCCTGTAAAGTCACTTATCAAGCCTGCCCTTGCCTTTTTATACAGACCTTTTACATCGCGATTTTCACACACGTCTAAACCTGCATCGCAGTAAATTTCGATAAAATCTCCAGGCGCAACCAAAGCCCGCACTTTGTCTCTATCTTCTTGCAGTGGTGATATAAATGCACTAATTGTGATGATGCCTGCTTCAATCAGAAGTTTGCTTGTTTCACCAATACGACGGATATTTTCTCGGCGATCTTCAATAGAAAATCCGATGTCCGCACATAAACCATGGCGAACATTGTCGCCATCTAACACATAGGTGTGGCAGCCTTTTTCATGAAGTGCTTGTTCAATATAATGCGCTAAGGTGGATTTTCCCGCGCCTGACAAGCCTGTAAACCATAATATAAAGCTGGGGTGCTTATTTACTGCCTGCCGCATTTGGCGGCTTACTGTGGGTTTGTGCCAAACGATATACTTATTTGCGTTGTCCATCTGCGGCTCAAAAAATTAGTTAAGATTATCTACCAAAAAATTATCTGCCAAAATTACCTACCAAGTACAGTGGTTGCGTTAAGTATTGGGTACGTAACCGAAAACAGCACGTTTAAGAATTTTTGAGTTTCGGTGATGGGCGCATTTGAAACGTAGAGAATGTCTTTATTTTCAATTTTAAAGTTTTGTGCGTTAAAAAAACTAGATGGGTCTTTTAAATCAATACGATACACTACCGCTACTTTGCCATCGGCAGTCATTTCTTTAGGCGCTACAGGCCAATCTACAGCGGCTTTATCTTCAAACCTAAAAATAAATACACCTTGCGCGTCGGCGCGATTGTCGTTTAGGCCGCCTGTTCTTGCTAGTGCTTGCGCTAGGCTTATACCTTGCGTTTCAAAGCCTACTTCTTCATTTTTATTGGTTGCCCCCAGTGCGGTAAAGCTTTTGGGCTGAAATAGTACAGTGACTAAATCACCAGGCAAAAGGTTGATATTCTGCGCCGAGTCTCTTAATATAGTTTCTAGCGGCAGTGAGTAAGCATTTTCGCCGCGCGTAACTTGGATAGAGATTTTACTTGGCGGCTGTTTGGGTCCGCCTGCAGCGGCGATTGCGTCTAATAATTTTTCGCCGTTGGCGGTAAGCGGCATGCGTACTGTGCTTGCAACATCACCTATAACTGTAACATTAGACGAAGCATTACGTATTACTCTAGCGATAACTTGTGCTTGATTGGCTTTACCTTTAAGACGCTTGATAACTTCTGACTCAATTTCACGCAACGACTGACCGTCGGCAGGTATTTGCCCTGCAAACGGCACACTTATAGTACCTGCACTATTCACCATTTGCTCAGGCAAAACAGTGCGCCCAGAGCTGGAAGATATTGAGGCTGAACCCATATTGGAAGAACTAAATAAGGTAGCAGGCGGCGCTTCCCAAATAGATATTTCAATTATATCGCCTTTGCCAACCGTTTGTGCACGGCCGTTTAGAGTACCTAATGATTCACTAAAACTAATCTTTAAATCTTTTTTCTGCAGCTGGCTTACTATCTTTTGATTCACATCAACAATAATTATTTTTGAATCAATAGCTTTATTGTCGTTATAAGTTTCAATGGCTTTTTTAGATGGGCCAGAAGTAGGAAAAGCGGCGCACCCAGCCAAAAATAATACACTAACAAGAGCAAATAAGGTTAAATGGTTCATCATCATAATGGTTTATAGTGCTTAATTATAAATAAGCTTAATTATAGAGTTGTTATGGTTAGTATACTATTTTATTTAGTTTGCTTATGTGATGGTGCAACTATAGCCATAAAATTAAGCATTTGATATTTATGAACGCTACAACGACTTAAGATTACTCTTTCGAACAGCTAATCGCATTCGAAAACACCTAAACAAACCATAAGCCAGCCAAGAGAAAGTGTTTTCGGTTCTTCATGCGTCCTTTATATAGTGTTACGCAATGCAGACCGCGAAACTCTCATAGTGCAGTAGCCAAGAACTTCCTTACAAGGCTGAAGGTAGCCGTGCTTGGGGGATAGCTTCGGTAAAGTAAGCTAAAGCAAAAAATCTCCAGCGACCAATGTGTGATTGCCAACTAGGGCAATCTGGAAATCAGCCGCCACGTTTGCGTTGCTGTTGCCTTCAATAAACGTCTGTCCCGTCACACCATCGAAGCTATAGCGCAATTGCCCAGCCGAGGAGAAGGCCGCCGTACCGATGAAGGAGAAGGCATTATCGCCAGCCACAATTATGTTCGCATCAATTCCAGCGAGATCGATACGGTCACCAGAAACAAAGTCTGTAATAACGTCGCGTGCACCGCTACCAATACCAGATTCGCCAATCGTATTGAAGTCGAAAAGGTCGTTACCTGCGCCGCCAGTCAGATTGTCAGCGCCGACACCACCAGTAAGGACGTTGGCAGCACTATTGCCAGTTAACACATTAGCTAGTGCATTCCCTGTAGCGTTAATGGCGGCTGTTCCAGTGAGAGTAAGATTCTCGAGGTTGGCGCCAAGCACGTAGCTAATTCCAGACTGCACAGTGTCGGTGCCAGCCGCCCCCAACTCGGTCACCGTGTCGCCCGCGCCCACAACGTAAGTGTCATTTCCTAAACCACCAGTGAGGATGTTGGCAGCGCTATTGCCAGTTAACACATTGTTGAGTGCGTTGCCAGTTGCGTTAATGGTAGCAGCGCCAGTTAGCGTGAGATTCTCGAGATTGGCGCCTAAAGCATACGTAAGCGCCGAGTTTACAGTGTCGGTACCAGCTGCAGCGCCTTCAACCACGGTGTCGCCCGCACCTACAACGTAAGTATCATTACCTAAACCACCAGTGAGAATGTTAGCAGCGCTATTACCAGTTAACACATTGTTGAGTGTATTGCCAGTAGCGTTAATGGCGGCAGTGCCAGTCAGCATAAGATTTTCGAGATTGGTGCCTAATACGTAAGTAATGCCCGATTGCACAGTATCGGTGCCAGCAGCAGCAGCCTCGGTGACCACGTCGCCAGCTACATCTACCACATAGGTATCGTTACCCAAACCAGCCGCCATGTTGTCAGCACCAGTGCCACCATTGAGGATGTTGGCACCAGCATTGCCACTAATCACATTGGACAGCGTATTGCCTGTGCCATTGATGGCGGCAGTGCCAATCAGCGTGAGATTTTCCACATTGGCACCAAGCACATAGGTAATCTCTGATAGCACGGTATCAGTACCAGCGCCAGCCGCTTCGGTAACGATATCGCCCGTGTTTTCTACCACATAGATATCGTTACCAATGCCACCAGTCATGCTATCGTTGCCTGCGCCACCAATCATCACGTCATCACCAGCGTTGCCAACCAGTGAATCTGCTGTAGGCGTACCACGCAATATATCGGGGCCAGCAGTGCCTAAAAGCGTAAGCGTGGCGGGGAGAGCAGTTTCACTGTCAAGAATAGTTCCGTTCGCCAATGCGTTACCAATCGTTGCGTTAACTGCACTAAAGAGTTGCAAACCGAAGCTCTCGACCGCCTCAACCGTAACATCGTCAATCAAAGTGATACGCACGGTCTTCACCATCTCGCCTGGCGCAAAGTTCAGTGAGCCTGACTCACCAATCACATCAAGGTTACCAACAGCTGTGCCATTAAAAGTCTGGAAGCTCACGCTAACCGTATTGGTGCTAGGCGCGCTCAAGGTGATTAGAAAATCTAGGTAACCGTCGCGTTCCCTTGCTGCCACATTGGCCACGTTGATGGTTGGCGAGGCTACTGGTGTAACATCACTACGCGCAATAACAACATGGGCACGCGCATCGCCAAGGGTCGCACCAACGGCGCTAGACAACACCACATCGAACAATTCAGCAGATTCCGCCGTGTTGTCGTCAAGCAAACCAATAAAAATGGTTTTGGCGGTTTCGCCAGCAGCAAACGTCACTTTTCCAGTAGCAAAATCTCGGTAGTCTAAGCCTGCGGTCGCGGTAATACCCTGCAACGCGTAATTGACGGTGACGCCAGCTGTAGAAGGCTTATCCAGCATCACAGTCACATGTGTAATTTGATTGTTTTCGTCGGTGACGGCATCCGTAATTGTAATGACGGGTGTGCCAGTCGGTGCATCGTTGTCGATGATGGTGGCGGTGGCGACATTGCGTGCAATCGTGGCGTTAGCACTCGCGCTAAATAGTTGCAGGCCGAAGTTCTGCGTAGGTTCGAGTAGCGTGTCATCTAGCAAAGTGACACGGATGGTTTTGACTGTCTCGCCAGCAGCAAAAGTGAGAAAGCCTTGCTGACCAAGGACATCAAGATTACCAATAGCGGTGCCGTTGAAGGTCTGGTAACTAACCGTGACCGTGCCAGTGTTGGGGGCATCTAGGCGCACCAAAAAGTCAGCATAGACCTCACTTTCTCCAACCACGATATCGTCCACCGAAATCTTCGAGTTGCTAACAGGCGGCGCATCGTTCTCGTGAATGATGGCAGTGCCCACCGCATCTAGCGTAGTTGCGCCCACCAGTGAAGATAACACTAAATTAAAAGCCTCGGATAGTTCAGACAGGTTGTCGTTGATGAGGCTGACCTTGACCGTTTTGGCTGTTTCGCCTGGGGCAAAGCTGAGCGAGCCGCTGCTGGCGATATAGTCAGTGCCAGCCAGTGCGCTGCCGTTGGTGGTGCTGTAGTTCATCGAGACCACACTGGTACTGGGTCGGTTGAGCGTGATGAAGAAGGTCGCCTCACGGGTGGCTTCGTCCACTACGAAGTCGTTAATAGTGACTACTGGTGTGCCAGTGGGCGCGTCGTTGTCGATGATGGTGGCAAAAGTTAGGTTGTTACCAATCAAAGCATTTGCGCTAGGACTAAATAGTTGCAGGCCAAAGTTCTCCGTGGCCTCAGCCGTTAAGTCGTTAATTAACGTAAAAGCTACAGTTTTGACCGTCTCGCCAGCGGCAAAAGTGATGAGGCCTGACTGACCAAGGACATCAAGGTTGCCAACTGCAGTACCGTTGAAGGTTTGGTAGCTGACCGTGACTGGCGTAGCGCTTGCCTCACTAAGAAACACCGTGAACGACTTGTTGACGTCTGATTCGCCAACCGTAATATTTTTCGCATAGATGACTGGTGTTGCCATGATGGAACCCCTTTTTGATAAGTTTGGACAAATTAAGTCTTTTTAATAAATGAGTTACGTGTGGCGCGTGCTATCTTAACTAGGCTTTTTATTAACTATTTTTCATTTCAACTCAAATATTTAATAACATAATTATGTTTCTTATAAAGTGTTTGTCTGTGCGTCAGCGCACATATATACATTTAATTTTAGTTTTAATTTAGCCGTATTCCCTTGATTGCGCTGTGCTGCATCAAGGCTACCCTGTTTTTTATCCCTCCCCTAGAAGGGGGAGGGTTGGGGTGGGGGTGAAAAGTAACGCGTTGCGCTGGTAGCATTACAACCTTCTACACCCCCATCCCAACCTTCCCCCTGTTAGGGGAAGGAGCTAATTGTTGTATAAAGAGGCTTTTACTGCATGAAGAGGCTAGTATTGCAGAAGGGGCTGATAATGCAAATAGGGCATATATCGCGTAGTCTTGATCCAAGGCTACGCGGCTTTAGCCTGAAAAGTTGGGTTAAAACTATACCTACTGCCTAATGAAGAATCTCTGCTTATTCAAAATCAATCTGAATAAAATGTTCAATTTGATCATTCACTAGCGGTATCAATTTTTCTCGTTTGGCCGTTTGCTTGTTATTACAGTTAATGCTGATGTGATAAAGCGTGTCGCGATAACGGTAGTGGATTTTATAATTTTGCCAATGTACGGGCACACACGGCGCTATACGCAACTGGTTACCTTCTACGGTAAGGCCTAATAAAGTTTCTAATGTGAGTCGATACATCCAGCCTGAAGCGCCCGTGTACCATGTCCAACCACCACGGCCTGTGTGGGGCGCGGCGGCGTAAATGTCGGCACTCATCACATAAGGTTCTACTTTATATATAGCAACTTGTGCTGGCGTGCTGGCATGATTAATCGGATTAAGCATGGCAAATAATTCCCAAGCGCGCTCAGCATCACCTTGCATTGCATAGGCCATAGTGGCCCAGATGGCGGCATGGGTGTATTGGCCGCCATTTTCGCGCACACCTGGCACGTAGCCTTTTATGTAGCCTGGCTCTAGCGCGGATTTGTCAAAAGGCGGATCTAGCAATTTAATTAATTGTGCGTTGCGCTCAACCAAGCGCTGATTGACAGCTGCCATGGCTTGGCGCGCTCTAGCGGGGTCGCCACTTTTAGAAATTACCGCCCAGCTTTGACTAATCGAATCAATTTGACACTCCACATTATCTTTTGAGCCTAAGGGAGTTCCATCATCAAAATAAGCACGTTTATACCATTCGCCATCCCAAGCATTGGTTTCAATATTGCCTTTTAATAGCGTTGCATGGGTGGTGCAAATTTCGGCAAAAGCGGTATCACCTTTCATATAGGCAAGCTTACTAAAGCTATTTAAGTTATCCACCAAAAACCACGCTAACCAAACGCTTTCGCCTTTGCCTTCTTTGCCTATTAAATTCATACCATCGTTCCAATCACCGCAACCGATTAATGGCAATTGATGCACACCAAACCTTAACCCATGTTTAATGGCTCGCACGCAGTGATCATACAAAGTTGCAGATTCGGTTGAACGCAGCGGCAAATCGTAATAGGCTTCTTCCGCTGGGCTTAAGCTACGTCCTTCTAAAAAGTGTATGGACTGATTGAGTATTTCGTAGTCACCCGTGGTGGCTGTGTAACGGCAAGCGGCATAAACTAACCACAAATAGTCATCAGAAAAGTGGGTGCGTACACCCTGCCCGTTGGGCGGATGCCACCAATGTTGTACGTCACCCTGCAAAAATTGATGCTCAGCACAGCGAATAATTTGCTCACGCGCTAGCCACGGCGTGGCATGTATGAGCGACATGGTATCTTGCAATTGATCGCGGAAACCATAGGCGCCACCCGATTGATAATAACCACTTCTACCCCATAGTCGGCAAGATATGGTTTGATAAAGCAACCAACCATTGTTTAATAAATTTAAGGCAAGGTCTGGCGTTTCTACTTGCACGGCACCTAGTGTGTGATTCCAATATTCGTGCACGCTATCAAGTGCCTGCCTTGCGCCTGCAATACCACCATAATTTTGTATTATCTGGTGTATTTCATGCACATTGTTAGCTGCACCAAATATAAACACTAACTCATGCTCTTGGTTTTGTTGCAAAGTTATTTGTACTTGCAAAGCAGCACAAGGATCAAGCCCCGCGCCACATTTGCCAGATAAACGTCTGCGGCGCATGGCGGCTGGATTAGCCAGCGAGTTATTTCTTCCAATAAACTCACTACGACTACCAGTAAAACTATGGTCTTTTTCACTCACATGTGCAAAAACAATGCGGTTTGCACACTCTCGCCCATAGGCATTGCGCGCGAATATTGCCCCTGAATGCAAATCATGCTCAGTCATTATATGCATCAGGTTAGCGTGACGCCATTCCCCCATCACCAGCTCCCAATAGCCTGCCACTGATAGCTGCCTAACGCGATTAGAGGTGTTGCGTAATTTAATGGTGACAATTTTTACAGGCGCATCCATGGATACATAGGTGGTTAATTCAGAGCTAATGCCAAACTCACTATGTTCAAATACGCTATAGCCAAAGCCATGACGGCATACATAATCACTATTTTCTTGTGCCACTGTGCAAGCAGGTAAAGGTGTTGGTGACCAAAAAGCCCCTGTTTCATCATCGCGAATATAATGCGCTTCTGCGCTGGGGTCTGACAGCGGATCATTATGCCAAGTGGTCAATCTAAACTCATGCGCGTTTTCTACCCAAGTGTAAGCCCCGCCAGCTTCTGAAACCACGGTGCCAATATGGGGGCTGGCAATCACGTTTACCCAAGGCGCTGGCGTCACTTGCCCACTTTTAAGTGTAATAACGTACTCATGCCCATCTGGTGTAAACCCACCTAAGCCATTTTCAAAAATAAGCTGCCGATCTGGTAAATCTTTAGTTGCATATTTTTCTACCTGTAATAAAGGCTCTAGGTAATCACTAGGGCGTTCTTTTACTCTATCTATAGAGGTGCGGCGCTCAACCTGATCCATAAGCGACTCTGCACTATCGGTAAATACAATGCGGGCGACGGTTTGAAACAATACTCGCGCCTCTTCAGACAGCTCTTCAACCCGCCTAATAAATACGCCGCCAGGCTTATCCAAAGTTTGTGCCTCTGGCCCTGCATTTATTAAACCAATAATAGAATCTTGCAGCGCAGCACGATACCCAGAAAAATCTTCATTAATGATGACTAAATCCACCAATAGTCCATTCATACGCCAATAGGTATGGGCTTGCAGCAATTGCTTCACTAAACTAATGCGGCCAATATCGCTGATACGAATGAGCACGATGGGTAAATCGCCAGAAATACCAAATCGCCACAAACCAGATTGACCCTGCTGGTTGCGCGAAATAACGCTAGGTGCAGCACGGCGTAAGGCATTGCAGTAAATAACCGAGCTGGCCAATCGGCCAAATATTTGAGCGTCGGCCTCTGTTGCGTTTAACATGCGTAAAACTTCTTGGCTTTGAAACCACGCCATTTCAAAAGCGCGCTCTACAAAATGGCGATCTCTATATTCATCTATTAATGCAATTGCCGCTTCGCGAGAGCTAGCCATACCAGTAATAATCTGCACAGTGGTCGATTGATCTGTCGTCAACTTAACCGTACGCCTAATAGCGGCGATTGGGTCTAGCACAGAGCCATCTGTATTAGATAATGGCTGATCATTTAATCTGCTATTTTTGGCTGTTTGCTTGCCAAATATTTGATCATTAATTTGGCTGGATACCTGATCAATGATATTGGTTTTAGCTTTTTGTTCAACACTATCAAATACAATTGGGTTGGCAGTTGTGCGGCCTCTTCCAATAAATTTGGCTCTATCTGTTTCATAGCTAGGCTCGTTACTTTCACCCCCTGGTGCTGCCATTAAATGAAACATCCACGGCACACGCTCATCTTTAGTGCGTGGACGTCTTGTGCAAATAATGGCTTGGCGATCATGCAAAATTTCGGTTTGCACAAACAAATTGCTAAATGCACGGTGTGCTAAATCGGCATTGAGTGGCGCTAATACCACTTCTACATAACTGGTAATTTCAACATAGCGCGCACGATTAGATAAGTTAGTCAAGGTAACGCGTCTAATCTCTACGTCGTCTTCGGGTGATACTGTAATTTCAGTATGAGTTTCTATCGATTGATCGCGTCGGCGATATTCTGCCCGCGCTTGGGTAAACACGGCTTCATAGTGATCAGCCTGACGTAAAGTAGGCTGATGCGCGGCAGACCAGTAGCGCTGGTTTTCTGTATCACGCAAATAAATAAAATTGCCCCAATTGTCTTGCGTGGTATCTTCGCGCCAGCGCGTCACACTCAGATCATGCCAATGACTATAGCCACCACCCGCATTGGTCACCATCACATGGTATCTGCCATTAGAGAGCAAATGTACTTCGGGTATTGGCGTGTTTGCATGGGTAAACACACGCATTAATCCCTTGGTATCGTCAACTTCTGCTTGTCTATTAACATTCGCTTCTTCTGCATGAGGCTGTAAGGTAGCACCCTGCTTAGGAATGCGTTCTTGTAATAATAATTCTGCCGCTTTTAGATAAGGGTTATTCATGAAGCGCCGTTGCATGGGCTTGTTCAGCAATACATGGGCAAAACTAAGCAAGCTCATACCTTGATGGTGTGCCATAAAAGTTTGAACTATTACATGTGTTTTGCCACGCGGAAGACGATTTGGTGTGTAGTCAATAGACTCATAAAATCCATACTTTCCCACAAAACCGCGTTCAGCTAATTTTTGCAAATTTTGACAAGCCTCATGCGGCATGATCATTAAAGCTAGCGCCGTTGCATAAGGTGCTATAACCAAATCATCGGCCAAACCACGTTTAAACCCTAGGCCTGGCACACCAAAGGCACGGTATTGATAAACTTGGGCAATATCAGTAATACTGTAGCAAGACTCAGAAACTCCCCAAGGAATATTATTTTGTTTGCCATATCTAATTTGTTGTTTTACAACTGCTTTACTTGTTTGATCAAGCAAAGTGTTTTCAAAACTGGGCATTAATAACTGTGGCATTAAATACTCAAACATTGAGCCAGACCATGAAATTAAACCAATATCACCTCCCACATTGGTGAGTAAGCGGCCTAATGAAAACCAATGTTTTTGTGGTAATTGGTTTTTTGCAATTAACAAATAGCTGGCTAATCTGGCCTCTGAAGCGAGTAAATCATAACAAGAGGGGTCACGCCTGCGCTCGCCAACATCAAAACCAATGCTCAGCAAATCGGTAGCAGTATCGTATAAAAATAGAAAATCCATCTCGACAAGTTTGCCAATACGCGCATGCAACTCATCTATTTTTAGTGCATTGTTCTTATCATCCATTGCACCATTTGCAGCGTTTTTAATTTCTATCAGCCCCGCCTGCAAGGTATATAGGCACCCCATCAAATTACCGCTATCTACCGATGAAACATAATGCGGGTTTAGTACTTGCAAGGTGCGCGTGTCATACCAATTGTAAAAATGCCCATGGTAACGTTCAAGGCGCTCCATCGTGGACAACGTATTTTCAGTTAAAGTCAGCAATTTATTGACTGAAATATAACCAAAATCATAAGCAGCCAAATTTGCCAATAAACCCATCCCCATATTGGTGGGTGATGTGCGTGATGCAATCACTGTGTTTGGGTAAACTTGCACATTATCGGGCGGCAACCAGTTGTCTTCTGCATTTACAAATTGGGCAAAATATTGCCAAGTCAGCTTTGCATGGTCATGTAAAAATGCGATTTCAGTTGCCGTAAATGCCACTTCTTTTGATGGAATGGGCTTGCTAATATGCCAAGCTAACCAAGGTGCACCTAACCAAAGCAAAAGAATGGAGCCGCTAAATAGCCAAATGGATAAGAAGGCACTATTCAGTGATTGAATAAAAACTAAAAATCCAATTAAAATCAGCGCAATAACAGGTGATATCCACATCTCTTTATAAAACTCACCCAAGCTTTCGCAGGCGTTTCGCCGTGCATATGCAGGCAAATGCCATTGCAACAAGCCGCGCTTGGTAAAGAGCATGCGCCCTGCCGAGCTAATAATCGCATCGATATTAATCGCCGTTTCAAACGGCAAAAATATCCATTGCAGTGTCGGCAACAATAATGCGCTGTAGGTAGATTGAAAAGTTGATTTTATATGGCCTGAGTAAGTGCTTTCTTTAGGTTTTTTAACGAGTGTAAGCAAGCTATTTACACAGGCGGGTAAGTATAAAATGGCCAACACAAAAGCCATAATTAGCCATGCCACATTGGGTGCTGTTGCTAATGCCATACTGCCCAGCACTAACATAAATAAGGCAATTGGTACTAAACTTCGCCTTAAGTTATCGATAATTTTCCATCTTAACAAGCCGCTTAAAGGATTTGGCAGCCTATTGACAGGTAAGCCGTCTGCCGCTGGCACGCTTGGCAACAGCCAACCCGCTAACTGCCAGTCGCCACGTATCCAACGATGACGACGGTTTATGTCCATCAAATAACTGGCTGGATATTCCTCAATCAAATCTACATCGGTGACTAGCGCACTTCTGGCATAACCGCTTTCCAGTAAATCATGACTTAGAATTAAATTATTGGGAAAATACCCATCAATGGCTTGTCTAAAAACATCAATGTCATAAATACCTTTGCCAACAAATGAGCCTTCTGCAAAAATATCTTGATAGACATCAGATACTTCACGTGTGTAAGGATCAATGCCCGATTCACCCGCATAAAAATTGGTAAATAGTGATTGTGATGCGCTGACCAAATGGATGGATGTTCGCGGTTGCAAGATTGCATAGCCGTGTATTACTCGGCCTATATCCGCATCAAACACTGGTTTATTAAGCGTGTGCGCCATATTGCCAATGAGCTGCCGTGCAGAGTCGCGTGGCAATTGCGTATCGGTATCTAGCGTAATCACGTATTTAAAAGTGTTTAAAATAGACCTGTCGCCAACCACTTCGGTGAATGCTTGTTGTGTTGCATCGCCCATATCGCCATCGCACAACAGTGTATTAAATTGCTCTAATTTACCGCGTTTGCGTTCATAACCCATCCAAACTTGATCTATTTCGTTCCATTCACGTTGGCGATGAAAACAATAGAAAATACATGGTCTATCTGCATAATATCTTGCGTTTAATGCCTCAATACCTGCGCGTATATAGGTGATTAGATTCGCATCTTCAGGCATTGACCGTTCTGGTGCATCTCGAAAATCAGTTAACAGTGCAAAAAATAAATTAGCATCTTGATTACCTAAATAACGAATTTCCAAGGCTTCAAGTAATGCATCTATTTCTTGTTCGCTACCGATTAATGTGGGTATAACCACCATACTACGCAGCTCTTCAGGCAAGCCTTTTGAAAAATCTAGTCTGGGCAATATATGCGGGCGCAAAGTATTAGTTACCGCTAAATTTACAAATGCAACCGCTAATGACGAGCTCGCTAAAAAGCTAATTAAGCTCACTAATACAAACAATGACCACACAAGCCAACTATTAAAATTATTGCTATTTAAGTTGGCATAATTTAATGCATAATGGTTTGCAACATAAAAAATGGTTGCAACAAATAATAGCGATAGCACCACAATAACACCGACATATAACAAGACGCTAAATCTTTTAAGTGCTTGTTTAAATATACAATATAGCGATTGATGACAATGTGTTTTATTTTTCAAATCAATCAAGCCATCATCAATTAAATAATAGCCAACGTGAGCACTACGATGATTTTTATCAAATACACTACTGGCATCTCGAGCTAATTCAATGGCTTTTTGTGCTGTTTCGATTTCAAATTGTGCACAGTGATTATTGTTTTTTTTAGCTTGGTTTTTAGAAAAAAAACCAACGGAAAATTTGCTTTGGCATTTTGCACATAGCTGTGCTATATCCTCAACAGCATGGCGATAACGATCACGCGTGGCAAAGTCTTGGCGTGCATATTCCCCTGCAGGATCTTGCACAAGCATTTGCTCTACAACACTAAAGGTTTCAACAAAATTGCGCCAATCCATTGCACTAATGAATCTAAGGCTACTGATGCTATTAGCAATGGATATTTGATTAGCCGCTGCTTGTCGACTAGCTGATTCTAATAATTGTGTTGCGGTAATATTTTGCAATAACAATTGTTGCTCTACCCAAGTTTGTACAAAGGCCATGGCTGCGCCTTGGTCTTGTAATCTGGCATAAAATTCTTCTACAAACGGGGCTGTTAAGGATATATCTGCATCGGCAAATTTAGCCAATAATTGAATCAATTGTTTGGGTTCATTTTCAGCAGCGGCTAACATGCGGTCAGCCCATATAATCGCCATTTCTTGTTCTTCGCGTCTATTGGCGATACGCACTGCCACCCGACGTAAATTTTCTAAAAGTGACAATTGCAACATAATAGGAAAAGCCCATAACTCACCTAGCATGAGCGGCTCTACTGTTTGGTAGGCTACAATAAACTCTGTTGCGTTATCAGCGTCCACACGACCGTCCATGTGCGAAATTAATGCCAGCGCTAAATCGTAAATGCGCGGAAACCCGTCGGATACACCTCCTAATATGCGCGGCAATTGCTGGCTATAACCGCGCGGTAAATGCCGCCTTGCTAGCGTAAATTGCTGTTGAATAAGGTAATAGTTATCAAGCAGCCAGTTTTCAGCAGGTGATAGTTTTTGACTTATTTTTTCTGAATTAGCACTAGATTTTGTAATCACTTGATAGGCACTAGCAATAACGCGCTCGTTATCGGCTAACCTGGCAAGCAATTTATCTGACCCGATATGGGCGTTAATTTGATGTTGGCGGGCGAGTTTTACTGCATGGCGCTTTAATTGCTCAATGCTTAGCAACTCGGCTCGCAATAAGGTACTATCTTGTTCGGCAATCACTTTAGGGCTAAAAAACCGACGCAATAGTAAAAATGGTAAGGAATTAATATTGATAATAACTTTCGATATAATTAACAATATAAAACAATGGGTTAAACGCTGGTAATTACGTTAGAATAAATAATTTAAAGCAATGCAACTCTAAGCAATGTAAAGTATTTTTATAAAAATTACTGTACGCTACCGTACATAGTCGATTGATTTAATCTGTAATTGCGTGGCAAAATAAAGTTTTATTTATCTAGCTTTCAAAAAAATAAGGCCAGATATCTGGCCTTAAAATTATTTAAAATTTAGCTAATGGGTGTCAAAACTTGGTCTTAGATGCTAAATTAAGAAACTAGCGGCAATTTCTGTAAACGTAGCTGCTCATTTCTGCTAGTTGCATAACATTCGCAACTACGGCTTTCTAATGCTTTACGGTCTAAGATTGTAATTAAACCGCGTTTGTAACTAATGATGCCTGCGCTTTGTAGTTTCAAAGCTGCGTCAGTCACACTTTCACGGCGAACGCCCAACATACTCGCTAGCGTCTCTTGTGTTATTGCAATTTCGTTGGTCTGCAATCGATCCAAACTCAATAAAAGCCGGCGGCATATTTGTTGATCTATGGTGTGGTGACGATTACACACCGCTGTTTGCGTCACTTGCGTAATCATCGCTTGTGAATAACGCAATAAAATATTGAGGGTTGAGCTCTCTCTGTGAATAGCATTTTTTGCCGCTTGCGCACGTATTCTGTAGCCTCTACCTGCACTTTGCACTACGGCTTGATTTAGGGAATTGCTACCAGACAATACCAATGAAATACCCACAACGCCATCATTGCCTATTACTGCAACTTCGGACGATGATCCACTTTCAGTCATATATAAAAGTGACACAATCGCAGTGGTTGGAAAGTACATATAAGCAGGCGTTTTACCAGATTCGCTCAACACCTGATTAAGTGGTAAATCGACCTCTTCCATCTCAGGCGCTAACTTGCTCCACTCATCATGGCTTATTGCTGCTAACAAATGGTTTTGTTGAGGCGAAAAGGCTTCAAAGCCAGCTTCAATGCCAGATAATTTACTTACAGGCGATTTGCTAAAATCATTATCAGCAAATGATGGGCAATCAAATACTGAGCTAGCAAATGCTGAATGTACTAATGATGAATGTACTGATGATGAATGTGCTGTTTCTGATTGTGTTGTGGTGTTCATGGTTAATCCTCTTTAATCGAGGTTTCATCATCTACCAACAGCTTGCAGCAATTTATAAGTAATGCGCGTATTTAAATGTAGGTTATGACCTACTTACTTAAGTGATGTGTTTTTGATATTTGAGCGAGAGCCATAAATAGTAGAATAAGCCCAAGTAAATTCTGCACCTAATAAAAATATTTGCGCCGAGTAATACACCCACACCAATAGCGCCACTACCGAGCCAGCTGCGCCAAAGCCTGAAGCGACTGCACTTGTTGACATATATAAGCCGATTAAAAATTTACCCACTGTAAATAAAGCCGCCGTAATCAACGCCCCTATCCATACCTCGCTCCAGCGAATTTTAACGCTAGGAATAACCTTGTAAATGAGCGCAAACATGGCGGTGGTCATCACAAAATCAAACACTAGATTCACACTATATAAAATAATGAACCATTCTTTAAATTGTAGTGACCACCATTGAGAAATTGCCGATAATGCTGCATTAAAAATGAGCGATACCATCAAAATAAAGCCAATACCAAATATCATGCCAAAAGATAATAGGCGAGAGCGTAAAAAAGAAATGATGTTTCTAATTGGGGGGCGCTCTGGAGCGCGCCAAATCCGATCTAAAGCACTTTTCAACTCTCCAAACACGCTAGTTGCACCAATTAATAGCAGCAAAACGCCAATAATCGTAGCCACCATACCATCGCTTGATTTGTTCACATTTTGCAACAAAGATTGCACCGTCAAAGCACTCTGTTCGCCCATTAAATTTTGCAATTGCCCTGCTATTTCACCACGGGCGGCTTCGGCACCAAACACAAAACCCGTAATTGAAAGCACAATCAGTAATAAAGGTGCAATAGAAAATAGCGTATAAAAAGCCAACGCCGCACCCATACTAGGTGCGTAGTCGTCGCTCCATGCGATAAGCGTGGTTTTTATTAGTAGCCAAATTTTTTTAGTCATTTTCTAAATAACCAGTATCTTAAATAACCAGCATCTTAAAAAAATTAAAACATTTAATTGAGAGCTTTGCACGAAAAGAAATAAAGCTCAATTTCCAACAAAATCATTAAAACTCGTCATTCCCGCGAAAGCGGGAATCCATTTTAATCAACCACTAAGATGGATCCCCGCTTTCGCGAGGATGACGGAATTGTAAGTTTTTAGGGTTAAAATTACATCGTGCAAAGTTGTTTAATTAAATAATAAAGCTTAATCTGGCTCATCAATTAAGCCTGTTAGCTTAAGCCACTATTGCATCTAAATCAGGTCGTTCGTAAAAGCGATGTTTTGCAATAGCACTGATAAATCGCTCAATAAAGGCTTTGTCGGCTGTTTCACCCAATTCCAAAATAATGCCTGGCCCTTTAAATTCGCCATTTGCCGCACCTGCTGATAATGCCGCTTTATCTATTAAACTAATACCGCCATCCATGGCTGCGATGGGTTTGCCGTGCTTGTAGGCTTCCTTAACAAACATAATGGCGTTCGCATCGTTACATAATGCATTAGCACTCTCATCGTTTCCTGGTATTAAAACTGCATCAAATAAAACCGATGATACCGTTGGCAAACTATGATCAACATGCATTAACTGTCCTTCGCTGCTGGTGATATCTCCCAACTTTGGAGCCAGCAATTTAACTACTGCGCCTTGTGCTTGTAATGTTTCGCGCACTGCATTTACCAACGCACCATCTACATGATCACAAACTAAAATCGCTATTTTGCGCCCATTAATTGCCGTATCTGGCACATCAGCCATACTTAATGCTGCATCCATCTCTGGCTTTTCTGTATATGGAACATCTTGATAGCCTATGGGTGGCGCAGGTAACTTCATGCCCAAACCATCTGCCACACGCTGTGCTAAATCGGGATCTACCTGATTGAGTGTTGCCAACATACGTTAACGTATGGCTGGTAGCTCTACTTTAGCCTATTCAAATCATAATTCCGCCACAATGTGGTCTTG
>JANMOP010000054.1:0-17705 GCA_031369365.1 Methylotenera sp. | reverse complement strand
TTGGGCGATTTTTATCAGTAGCAACGCCGTGCAAAACGGCATGCCGTGGCTCATTAAACAAACCGCAAAACTTGGCATTCCAAGCAATTTGCAATTTGCTGCTATTGGCCCAGTCACTGCCAGTGAATTACAGAGCTTTGGCATTAAAGATGTTTTGATTCCAAACAACCGTTTTGACTCTGAATCTTTACTCGCATTAAACGAAATGCACGCCATGCAAGACAAAAAAGTGATGATTTTTCGCGGCGTAGGCGGCCGCGATGTATTGGCTGAAACCCTTAAAGCACGCGGCGCACAAGTCACTTTCGCCGAATGCTACCAACGCATCAACCCGCAAACCAATTGCAATTTACTCGCACAACTTTATAGTGAAAATAAACTGCATAACATCGTCGTTACCAGCAGTGAGGCCATGCGCCACCTGCTAGATTTGGCGGGCGATGCAGACTGGTTACGCAATGTGACTTTATGCGTAAACCATGCCAGAATTGCTGAATTGCCATTGCAATTGGGATGGAAAGTGGTGATAGCTGAGGCGCCAGGCGATGAAGCTATGCTGGCATTGCTACTGGCTTCGCAAACGTAAACGCATCACTAAAAAACTCATCTGCATTTAAGCCTTGTTGCACAAAAGTATGATGCGCAACCTCACACATGCCGGGTGCGCCGCACACATAGGCCTGAAAGCCGCTTAAATCTTTATAGTCAGCTAACACAGCATCATGTACCAACCCCGTTCTGCCTTGCCAATCGTCACCCTGTGGCTCTGAAATGACAGGAATATAGGTTAAATGCGGGGTGAATTCTGCCCATTTTTCGCACAGGTCGTTTATGTATAAATCGTCCAGCGCGCGCGCGCCGCGATACAAAATAATGTCACGCTGAATATTGTTATGCAGCATGTGCTCGATAATGCCTTTGACGGGCGCGAAACCTGTGCCGCCTGCGACAAAAATAATCGATTTTTGCGAATCCTCGCGCAGAAAGAAGTTTCCAAACGGCGCTTCTAGCCGCAAGATGGCTTTTTCTTGCATTTCGTTCGCCACGTAGGCGCTAAATACGCCGCCTGGAATTACGCGAATATGCAATTGTAAAAACTCAGTATCGTGCGGGGCGTTGGCGATTGAAAAGGCGCGGCGTTTGCCATCTTTTAAAATAAACTCTATGTATTGGCCTGCTAAAAATTGTAAGCGCTCACTAGCGGGCAATTGTAGGTGCAGCGCTATAACATCATGTGAAAGCTGTTGTTTTTTGACCACGCGTGCGGGTAAAATGCGCGGTTTAATGCCTGTTAATCCACCCACTTCGCGGCATTCTACAATAATGTCTTCTAGCGGCCGAGCGCAGCATAATAGCGTATTGCCTGCGGCTAATTCGGCATCTGACATGGCACTACTTTGGTAATCGTCATGCACTACTTTGCCCGAAACCAGCTTGGCTTTGCATGAACCGCATGCGCCATTACGGCAACCATAAGGGATGTGAATATCTGCCTCTATTGCCGCTTGCAATACGGTTTGACTGGGGCGCACCTCGAATGTGTGACCGCTATTTTGAATGGTGACTTGATGGCTCATATTAGCTTTTAGTTTAAATTAAAAAAATTCATATCACCCGTCATTCTAAGCCTAAGGTTTTATTTAGGCGAAGAGTCCAGTAGTTTTAGTAGCACTGCACTGTATTCTTCGCTGCGCTCAGAATGACGGTAGAAAACTATTTATCCTCTTTTATTTCAGTATATTCGCCTTCAATTACGTCATCATTGGCGGCTTTTTCATAGCGCGGCGGCTGCTGCTGATTAGTCGCGCCAGCAAGGCCGGGCTTACGCATTGGTATTAATAATAATATCACCGCAATAATATCAGTCATCACGCCTGGAATCATCAACAGCACGCCCGCCACCATATTGCGTGCGCTGCCCAGCAAGGTTTTAATCGGGTTGCCGCCACTCGACAAGCTTTGCATCATTTTGGCAGACAATAATAATTTTTCGCCACGAATAAGTTGTAAGCCTAAGAAGCCAATCACGACTAAGTAAAATAGCAGCCACCAGCCATGTTTTTGCGCGAGATTCACCAGCAGAAATATCTCGACGAATGGAAAAGCGAGTAAAATTAAGGCTATTAAGAAACGCATGGTTTAACTCTCTTCGTTTGAACTTTGTAAGGAATTCACTTTCTGTATTTGGGGTTTCGCGTCGTGTTTGCAAGCACCAGCACGCATATTAAATTTTGGAGCAGTATTTGAAACGCTTTATTAGCATTATTGTAATCTCCTTATTGACAACATTCAGCCTGCAATCGTTGCACGCGGGTGAGAGTAGCAGCGCGCGCAAAAGTTTGTTTACAGAAAATGTAGAAGAAGAATTTTTACCGCCAGATGTGGCGTTTAAGCTTGATTTGACGGCGGTGGATGCGAGTAATGTAGTAGCTGATTTTAAAATTGTGCCAGGCTATTATCTTTATAAACAACGCATTAAGTTTGTGATAAAAGATGCGGCTACTGGCAAAATTGACGCTATTATGCTGCCTGTTGCCGAGATTAAAGATGACCCAAACTTTGGCAAACAAGAGGTGTATCACCACGATTTTGTTGCCAACTTAAAACTGGCCTCTGCAAATAATCCGATTATTCAAGCGACTTACCAAGGCTGTAGCGAGAAGGGTTTGTGCTATGCGCCGCAAACTAAAACTTTTAATATTAATTTAATAAGCACCAGTACTGGCGCGGCTTCTGGCCTTGTTGATAATAATGATGATAAAACGACTTCTGCGCTTAAATCTGGCAATTTATGGCTAGTAATTGTGGGCTTTTTCGCCGCTGGATTATTGCTTTCTTTCACACCTTGCGTGTTACCGATGATTCCAATTTTATCTAGCATTATTGTCGGTAGCCAAGCGAAGCAAGAAAAACCTACAAAATTACACGCTTTTGGCTTATCTGTCGCCTATGTATTGGGCATGGCGCTCAGTTATACACTGGCTGGTATTGCAGCAGGCTTATCGGGCAGCTTAATATCCCAAAGCCTGCAAAGCCCTTGGATATTGGGTGCTACGGCGCTCGTTTTTGTGATGCTGGCATTCTCAATGTTTGGATTTTACGAGCTTAAACTTCCCGCCGCATTAGAAAACAAAATTCTCAGTTTTAGCAACAAACTTAAAGGCGGCGAATGGTTAGGCGTGTTTATCATGGGCGTGCTTTCTGCGCTTATCGTCAGCCCTTGCGTGGCCGCGCCATTGGCTGGCGCGCTTATTTACATTGGTCAAACGCATAACGTATTGCTGGGTGGCGTGGGCTTATTCGCGCTGGCCATCGGTATGGGCGTACCACTTTTGCTCATCGGCGCATCCGCAGGTAGCTTGCTGCCCAAAGCAGGTGGCTGGATGACCGTAGTGCGCAACCTGTTTGGCGTGGTAATGCTAGCCGTGGCGGCTTATATTGTGTGGCCAGTGTTGCCCAACGCAATCACACAGCCCATAAACAAGGCACTGGGCTTGCAAGCCGCATCCCACTTGCCTTTTCAACGTGTTAAAAGCATTGCTGAGCTAGATGCAGCAATCGCAAATGGTATTGGTACAGGCAAGGGCAAAACCATCATGCTAGATTTTTACGCCGATTGGTGCACCTCGTGCAAAGAGATGGAAAAGCTGACTTTTTCTGACAGCAAAGTAAAAGCCGCGCTAAAAGACACACTTTTATTACAAGCCGATGTCACCGCAAACAACGCTGACGACCAAGCTCTGCTGAAACGCTTTAATTTGTTTGGCCCGCCAGGCATTATCTTTTTTGATAAAACGGGCGCAGAGCAAAAAACCCGCGTCATCGGCTATAAAAATGCGGAAGACTTTACGCTAATTTTAAATCAAGTAAATCAATATAAAGTGAACCAAAAATAATGGCCAACAAACTCAACGGACTATTAATTGGCCTTTTGCTAATCGCATCGATTGGTTTTGGCTTTCGCTATTATTTTCTAGGCAATCATAGTGAACATGGCGGCAATCTAGCAACAGCGCCATTATTTGCCGCCACTTTCCCTAATGAAAAAGGCCAACTGCAACACTTAAAGCAATACGCAGGCAAAACCGTAGTGCTTAATTTTTGGGCAACTTGGTGCGAACCTTGTCGCGAAGAAATGCCCGAACTTTCAAGCTTGCATGAAGAATACAAAAATAAAAATTTGGTGGTGCTAGGGGTTGCGATTGACGATGTGGCAGCGATTAGTGACTTTGTAAAAGAAACTAAAGTGAGCTATCCGTTATTTGCAGCTGAGGCGCAAGGGATGGATCTTGCCACTGGCTTGGGCAACGATAAAAGCGCCTTGCCCTATACCGTGATTATTAAAGCCGATGGTAGTGTGGCAAATACCTATTTTGGACGCATTACCAAACCTTTATTAGAAGAAACACTCACAAAAATTTTAAAAAAATAGTTTAGCTTTCTATTCAATTACTTAGGTGAAACCGCTCCAATAACTTCGCTTAATTTCTGCTAATTTGCTGGACAAAAACCTGTAAGTTCGGCAAACTTGCATCTATGAAGTTATGTAAATATCTTTTTAAAAGCATTAGCAAAAGTACTGTGTGATGACCGCTAAATCAATTTTAGTGTTGCATGGCCCAAATCTTAATTTGCTAGGGCTTCGTGAGCCTGAACACTATGGCAACGTAACGCTGGCAGGCATTAACGATAGCCTGCAAGCCCAAGCCAAACTGGTCAATATTGTATTAGAAGCTTATCAAAGTAATGCCGAAGCTGAAATTGTGGCTAAAATACAATCGCTTGCTATCAACAGAGTTGATTTTATTATTATTAATCCAGCCGCTTTTACCCATACTTCAATCTCCATTCGGGACGCCATTTCTGCTGTCAACATCCCTTTTATTGAAGTGCATTTATCCAACGTGTTTGCCCGCGAAAGTTTTAGGCATCACTCTTACTTTAGCGATATTGCCGTAGGTGTTATTAGTGGCTTAGGGGCAGAAGGCTACAATGCCGCTTTGCGTTACGCCGCAAATATACTCAAAGACTAACTATACTAATTATAAATAAATGACCTAAATATACAGGTTGCAATAGGAGTTATTATGGATTTACGTAAACTTAAAAAATTGATCGATTTGGTGGAAGAATCAGGCATCTCCGAGCTAGAGCTAACTGAAGGTGAGGAAAAAGTCCGCATAAGCCGTGCTTTAATGCCTAACCAAGCCATGTTTAACCAAGCGCAAGCGCATTATATGGCGGCTCCGCAAGTGATGTCACACGCCACGCCTGTGCCAACTGCTGCAGTACCTGTCGTTGCAGAAATTGAAGGCCATATTGTTAAATCTCCGATGGTTGGCACGTTTTATCGTTCATCCTCGCCTGAAGCAGGCGCTTTCGTTGATGTGGGCTCTAAAGTCGCGGTCGGCGATACGCTATGCATCATCGAAGCCATGAAGCTGCTCAATGAAATTGAATGTGATTTTGCTGGTGTAATCAAAGAAATATTAGTCGAAAATGGTCAGCCAGTAGAATACGGCGAGCCTTTATTTGTGATTGGTTAGGCATTTATGTTCGAGAAAATACTCATTGCCAATCGCGGCGAGATTGCTTTACGTGTGCAACGTGCCTGTCGCGAACTTGGCATTAAAACCGTCGCCGTGCATTCCGAGGCCGATAAAGAAGCTAAATACGTTAAGCTGGCCGATGAGTCTGTCTGCATTGGTCCAGCAGCCTCTAACTTAAGTTATTTGAACATTCCTGCCGTGATTAGCGCAGCTGAGGTGACCGACGCGCAAGCGATTCACCCAGGTTATGGTTTTTTATCTGAAAATGCAGATTTTGCCGAACGTGTAGAGCAAAGCGGCTTTGTGTTTATTGGCCCGCGCGCCGAAACCATTCGCTTAATGGGCGATAAAGTCTCGGCCAAAGATGCTATGCGTAAAGCGGGTGTGCCATGCGTGCCAGGCTCAGACGGCGCATTGCCAGATGATCCTACTGAAATCATTAAAACTGCCAAAAAAGTTGGCTACCCCGTGATTATTAAAGCGGCTGGCGGCGGCGGTGGGCGCGGAATGCGTGTGGTGCATACCGAGGCCGCGCTAATTAATGCAGTGGCCATGACCAGGGCCGAAGCGCAAGCCGCTTTTGGCAACCCAGTAGTTTATATGGAAAAGTTTTTGGAAAATCCACGCCATATTGAAATACAAATCTTGGCAGATCAACATGGTAATGCGGTATTTTTAGGTGACCGTGATTGCTCGATGCAGCGTCGCCATCAGAAAATTATTGAAGAAGCGCCTTCACCTTTATTAAATCCCAAAATTCGTGACAAAATTGGTGAGCGTTGCGCCGAAGCTTGTCGCAAAATTAAATATCGCGGCGCTGGTACGTTTGAGTTTTTGTACGAAAATGGTGAATTTTATTTCATTGAGATGAACACCCGCTTACAGGTTGAGCATACAGTTACCGAGATGATTACTGGGCTAGACCTAGTGCAGCAGCAAATTTTTGTGGCAGCGGGTGAAAAATTAAAATTCCGCCAAAAAGACATTGAATTACGTGGCCACGCTATTGAATGCCGCATTAACGCAGAAGACCCGTATAATTTCGTGCCCTCACCTGGAAAAATCAACACCTTCCACATGCCTGGCGGACCTGGTGTGCGTGTCGATACCCATGCCTACGCAGGTTACACAGTGCCTTCACATTATGATTCGATGATTGGTAAGCTTATTACCTATGGCGCCACGCGCAACCAAGCTATTAGCAGGATGCGTAGTGCGCTTTCTGAAATGATGGTGGATGGCGTCAAAACCAATATCCCATTACATGCCGATTTAATGGCCGATGCGGCTTTCCATTTGGGCGGTACTAGTATTCATTATTTAGAGCAGAAGTTAGGCATTGGCCACAACAAGTAATGGCTTGGCTATTACTTAAAATTCTAGCAAACGAAAATAATGCAGAGGCAATTAGCGATGCATTAATGAGCATCGGTGCGCTTTCTGTTAGCATAGAAGACGCAAATGCTGAAACATCTGCTGAGCAGGCAATTTTTGGTGAACCTAGCAGCCAGCATATTGAGTACCCGCCGCCTGGTATTTGGCAGCAAGCTATCATCACTGCGATGTTTGATGAAGATATTGATGTTAATCAAATAATGAATGCTTTAAGCACAGAAACAGCTATTCCAAAATTTCAATACAGCACCGAAATCATCGCCGAGCAAGATTGGGTACGTGCCACACAATCGCAATTTGAGCCGATTAAAATTACCGATAAGCTGTGGATTGTGCCGACTTGGCATGTGGCGCCCAATAGCGAGGCAATAAACATTGTGCTCGACCCTGGCTTAGCCTTTGGTACAGGTAGCCACCCCACCACGCATTTGTGCTTAGAATGGTTGACACAGCAAAATTTGCAAAATCAAAGCGTGCTAGATTACGGCTGTGGCTCTGGTATTTTAGCAATTGCCGCTAAAAAATTAGGCGCTATGCAAGTTGTGGGTGTGGATATTGACGCGCAGGCCATAATTGCCAGCGGCCATAATTCCGAACAAAATCAAGTAAACATCGAGTTTTATGATGCAAACGAGTTTACACATCAGCAATTTGATGTGGTGGTAGCAAATATTTTATCCAGCGCACTGATGGTGTTAGCCCCAGTATTAGCAAAGTATTGCAAAACTGGCGCTAAATTGGCATTATCGGGTATATTAGAAAGTCAAAAGGAAACGCTCATTGCGCGCTACAGCGAATGGTTTAATATGGATAATCCGACACAAAAAGACGCTTGGATATTGCTCACAGGCACTAAACGGTAAAATGCATAAGATTAATTATAAGCGATGAATTACATCACCTCTTGCCCTGCCTGCGAAACGCAGTTTTTGCTTACTACCGAGCATTTAAAAGCCCATCGCGGCAAAGTGCAATGCGGCCATTGCGAACATATTTTTAATGCCAAAAATCGCCTAACCGAAATTTCGGACGATATTCACAGCCCCGCTGAATACCAAGCCAGCATTGAATCTCATGGCACCGATATTACACAAGCTGTTGATGAAAAGCCTATTAGCGAAGTTTTAAATGTTGCTTTAGGAACCGTACCAAATTTGGATGATTTAGATGATTTAGAAGCAGATGAAAAACCTAACAATCCTTATATTGGCAACACCAATATAACATCTCAACCCGATATTATTGAAGTTTCTGATGTCGATCAAATCAATGCGCCTATCTACATTGATGACTTAACCACAAATTCAAAATTTGATAAACCAAAAACAAAAGTCAATGTTTGGCTAGTGCTGTTTGGCCTACTATTGGCTATTTTGGCTGGCTTACAAAGCATCTATTATTTGCGTACCAGCATCTCTGCCGATTATCCGCAGTTTAAACCGTACTTAGTGCAGGCCTGTGCAGCGCTTAAGTGTGAGATTAACCTGCCTAAGAATTTAGATTTTTTTGCGCTGGATGATTCCGACATGCAAGAAGATTTTGAGCATAAAAATGTCATCAAATTTTCTAGCCTGCTTATTAATAATGCGCCTTATGTGCAAGCTTACCCAAACATTGAATTAACCCTTACCGACACCGCTGATCAGCCAGTTTTAAGAAAGCTAATTAAACCGAGCGAATACCTAGCAAGCAATACCAATGCGGATGCTGGCATAGATTCACGCGAAGAAATGCGTATTAATTTAAGTATTAATGTAGCCGATATGGCAGTCGCTGGCTATCGCGTTTTACTGGTTTATTAGTTTAACAAACCATTATCATCTAATGATTTTCATTGGTTATTTTTAATAACAACACATAGGCTTTGCTTCTAACTATTCTGTATCATAAGACTCATAGATTGTGTAGTAACTAATTTAACTTGAATTTTTAAATAGGAGATTTATCATGTGGACAACACCAGCAGCTACTGAAATGCGTTTTGGCTTTGAAGTTACAATGTACGTAATGAATAAATAATTGTTTTTATTACTAAAAAAGGATGCCTAGGCATCCTTTTTTGTTGCCTGCAACTTGTGCCATCAAATCGTCTTCATGTAATCAGAATTAATAGCTGTAATTGCTTCTGCAATTTTTTCTACCGCTTCTAATCTGACAAAGCTTTTCCTCCATGCAATGGCAATGCGCCTAGTAGGCGCAGGGCTAATAAAGGGTATCACTGTAATCAGCGGGTTGTTATAGCGCTCAGCCGTGGCCGAGCACGGCAGCACGGTAATGCCCAAGTTGGAGGCCACCATATTACGAATCGTCTCAAGTGAGTTACCCTGCAAAACCTCGCCCTTGCGCGATAATTCTGGGCACGCCTGCGTGACTTGGTTACTAAAGCAATGGCCACTGTTCAGTAGCAACACTTTTTCGTCTGATAGCTCTTCTGGCTTAATGTACTTGCGCTTGGCCCAATGATGACTACTTGGCACCACTACATCAAACTCTTCATCGTATAAGGCGCGATATTGCAAACCAGCTACGGCAAACGGTAGCGCGATGATTGCCGCATCAATCACGCCATTTTTTAATTGTGCTTCTAAATTAGCGGTTAAATTTTCTTCCACTTCTAGCGGCATATCGGGTGCGCTTTTGCGTAATATGGGAATAATTTCTGGCAATAAATACGGCCCCACAGAATGTATCATACCCAGCTTTAATGTGCCTTTCAGCTGGTTTTTACCTAACTCTGCCAGTTGCTTTATGTAAGCAGCCTCTTCTAATACTTTAGACGCTTGCTCTACAATTTTTGCACCTATTTCAGTCATGCTTACATCGGTGCGGCTACGCTCAAAAATCACTACATGCAGCTCTTCTTCTAGCTTTTTAATCGCCAAGCTCAATGCTGGCTGTGTCACAAAGCACTTTTCAGCAGCGCGCCTAAAATTGCGTTCTTGCGCCACTGCTACAATAAATTTTAGTTCTGTGAGACTCATTCATCATTCAACTAAATAATTAATTAGGTATATCTTACATTGATAAATTTTATTAATCAACCACATCAAATCATACAATTGTACAAATCATATTGTGCGCTCTAAAATATGTTTGTTTTATTGGTTTTACGGAGAAATAAAATGAATATCATTTTTGAAAATAGCACCCAAGTACTTTTAGAGTTACTGGCGCAGTATGCAGCAGCAAATTAAACAAGCAATTTTTATTTTTAAGTAGCATAGTAATCAATTACCCTAACCAAAGGAGAAAAGCATGGATTCAGATTCAAAATGCCCATTTGCAAGCGGAGCGCCCAAAAATGCAGTGGCAGGCGCTGCGACAAATGCTGACTGGTGGCCTAATCAGCTAAACGTCAAATTACTTAATCAAAACTGTCCACTTTCTGACCCCATGGGGCAAGAATTCAACTATGCCGAGGCATTTAATAGCCTCGATTTAGATGCGGTAGTGCAAGATCTGCATGCCTTAATGACAGATTCACAAGATTGGTGGCCAGCAGATTATGGTCACTATGGCCCTTTCTTTATCCGCATGGCTTGGCACGCAGCTGGCACTTACCGTATTGCCGATGGCCGCGGTGGCGCGGGCGCTGGCACGCAGCGATTTGCACCCCTAAATAGCTGGCCAGACAACGGTAACCTAGATAAAGCGCGCCGCTTGCTTTGGCCAATCAAGCAAAAGTATGGCAGTAAGCTCTCTTGGGCCGACTTAATCGTTCTTACTGGCAACGTTGCGCTAGATTCGATGGGATTCAAAACTTTTGGCTTTGCTGGTGGGCGCCCAGATGTCTGGGAACCAGAAGAAATTTACTGGGGGCCTGAGGCCGAGTGGATGGGCGACAAGCGCTACACTGGCGACCGTCAGCTTGAGAACCCTCTAGGTGCCGTTCAGATGGGCTTAATCTACGTGAACCCAGAAGGCCCTAATGGCAACCCAGATCCACTAGCTTCGGCGCGAGATATTCGCGAAACGTTTGCCCGCATGGCGATGGATGACGCGGAGACCGTAGCGCTGACAGCTGGCGGTCACACCTTCGGTAAGTGCCATGGTGCGGCCAATCCAGGTGTGTATTGCGGCCCCGAACCTGAGGGCGCAGGCATTGAAGAGCAAGGATTTGGCTGGATAAACAGCTTTGGCACTGGCAAAGGCGCCCATACCATCACCAGTGGTTTGGAGGGCGCTTGGACTCACACGCCAACAACTTGGGACAATAGCTACTTCGACACGCTACTTGGCAATGAGTGGGAGCTGACAAAAAGCCCAGCGGGCGCGCAACAATGGACGCCTAAGGGTGGTGCAGCAGCAGACACCGTGCCAGATGCTCACGATCCATCAAAACGCCATGCGCCAATCATGTCAACGGCGGATATGGCGATGAAAATGGATCCCGCTTATGAGAAGATTTCGCGGCATTTTCACCAAAACCCGCAAGAATTTGCAGACGCATTTGCAAGGGCTTGGTACAAACTCACGCACCGCGACATGGGTCCTTTATCACGTTATCTTGGCGCATTAGTGCCTAACGAGGAGCTAATTTGGCAAGACCCAGTGCCGACAGTTAATCATGCTTTGATAGGTGAGCAAGACATTGCTAACTTGAAGACTAAGATTCTTGCCTCTGGCTTGTCAATCTCTAGGTTAGTGACTACGGCTTGGGCTTCGGCAACCACCTTCCGTGGCAGCGATAAGCGCGGTGGCGCAAATGGCGCGCGAATTAGGCTTGCACCGCAAAAATTTTGGGAGGTCAACCAACCAGCAGAGCTTGATAAGGCTTTGGATACACTACAGGCAATCCAAAGCGACTTCAACAATACGCAAACTAACGGCATCAAGGTCTCGCTAGCTGATTTAATTGTGCTGGGCGGCTGCGCTGCCGTCGAGGCAGCTGCTAAAAAGGCTGGGCACGATGTAAAAGTGCCTTTCTCACCTGGTCGTACAGATGCATCGCAGGATCAAACTGATGTGGATTCGTTTGCGGTATTAGAGCCAACTGCGGACGGCTTTCGCAATTACGTTCGCAGCGGTCACGAGGAGTCAGCAGCGGTATTATTGCTGGAACGGGCAAACTTGATGACGCTTACTGCACCAGAAATGACGGTTTTAATTGGGGGTATGCGCGTTTTAAATGCCAACTTTGGGCAATCTGAACAGGGCGTATTTACCAAACAGCCTGAGGTATTGACCAATGATTTCTTTGTAAACTTGCTTAACATGAACACAAAGTGGAAGAAATCTAATGCATCTGAAGGCGTGCCTGAGGAGGAAGATCGTGGCACGGGCGTACTCATCGATATGAACAAAGATTTGCAGAAACCTGCCACTTCCGCAGGTGTGTTACAGGGACGTGATAGAACCACTAATGAGCTCAAGTGGACAGCTAGCGTTGTTGATCTCGTGTTCGGTTCAAACTCGCAGCTTCGCGCGATTGCAGAGGTGTATGCTTGTAGCGACGCGCAGCAAGTGTTTGTACGCGATTTTGTAAAAGCATGGAGCAAAGTGATGAACTTGGATCGTTTTGACCTAAAATAACCTCAACCGTCATTCCTGCTTAGTGGTTGTAGCTGGCATTTTGTAAAAAAGCTCGCAAAGCGGGAATCCATTTTAGCCCGCATCTTGCGGGTTTTTTATTTGTAAGCTTTTCTCGAATCTAACGACTATATTAAGAGATTTTTCACTTAAAATAACTTATTAATAACCAATAGGAATCAGCATGAAAACTTGGATATGCGTAGTATGCGGCTTAATTTATGAAGAAGAAAAAGGCTGGCCACAAGATGGCATCCCAGCAGGTACGGTGTGGGAAGATATACCCGCAAATTGGAAATGCCCAGAATGTGGCGCAAGTAAAGCAGAATTTGAAATGGTGGAGTTTTAAGGTGTAAATGCGATTAATTAAAGCGTATTATTGAAATAAGCTTTTGTTAAAAGATTAAAACGATATGAAAAACGTACTCGTTGCCAACCCTAAAGGTGGTAGTGGCAAAACCACCATTGCCACTAATCTTGCTGGCTATTTTGCCGCGCAAAATTATCATGTGATGTTAGCAGATTTAGATCGTCAGCAATCCTCAACTTATTGGCTAGAAAGACGCCCAAAGGACTTACCCGCCATTATGGGGCTAGCTTCTAAGGCAAAATCTAGCGCAAAGCCGCAGTGGGTTATCTCAGATTCGCCTGGTGGTTTTCGGGATGACAAGCTATCAGAGGCAGTAAAACAAGCCGATTGTATTCTTGTACCCGTGCAACCCTCTGCTTTTGATATTGGCACCACGCAAGATTTTTTAGATGTATTAAATGCAGAAAAAGCCATCCGCAAAAATAAAACATTTATTGCTTTAGTCGGCATGCGGGTAAATTACAGAACACACGCGGCGGTTAAATTAGCAGAATTTATGCAGCAAACCAATTTGCCCGTGCTTACTTATTTACGTAATGCACAAGTGTATGCAACCGCGGCAGAGCAAGGCTTAAGCATATTTGATATGCGCGCCTCAATAGTTGCACAAGATACACAGCAATGGGCGCCTATTGTAGATTGGATATTGGAAACAGCTTAAGGCGAATAGCTTGATTTTTAGGTTTTATTAGCGCTTAAAACTGAAACATGGCCAGTGCTTCTTTGCCAAAATACCACAACATAAAAAAGAACGCGCAAAAATAAATGACAGTAAAGACTAACCAAAAAAATGCAATGTAAAACATTAAACCATCTTCTTCCAACTCGCCAATGCAATAAAACAATATCGCCAAGCCTGGCAGCAAATTGTTAAGGGGTAATACGCCGAACGGAATGGCCATTAATGCGCCGCCCGCCAGTAATATAAAGCCACCAATTTTTTGCCCGCGCTTGCCATTCACCAATGACTGATAACGTGGTTTAGTAAACTTTTTGCAAAAGCCCAGAATTTTAAGGCAAACATTCACCAAAATTTGCCAAGTTTGTGCAGAAAACTCTACTGCGCGTAATTTTTCAGGCAATACGGGTGATTCGTGATGATTAAATAACTGCCAGCCCAAAGTTGCAAAAGCAATGCCGCCCAGCACCGTGATTGGCCCCAGCGGCAAAGGCTGCAAAAATGGCAACACCAAAATAATCGCAATAAACGCATAACCCGCCTCATCTAAAGTATCTAGCGCCTCGCCTAAAGTAAGCGGTTTGTGCTTAGATTGCTCAGCAAACTGCTGCAAAGTTTTTACTAGCGTCGCGTAATCACACATAAAATAAACAATCCTTAAAAATTTTAATGATTATCGCCCAAATGTTTGAACATGTGACGACAATTTGTATGGATGGTAACGCGTGGTTGGCAAAGTAGCATTTGATATAGCGGTGTTTTAAGTCTTATTTTTAACGATAAACAACTAGATTTTCCATAAAACATATCCCCTGCAAGGCAATATCCATGCGGGTTTGACGCATGAATAATCAGCTTTGACGTGTAAATAATCCACTTTAGTGTGTATATTTCACTGACAAGCCAAATACTGGCTTAGCTGATATTCCGCGGGGACAACCCTTGCGGTTGGGGGCAATGGTTTTTAGTTATGTCTAGCGTTATAGCTCAAGGGGTTTAAGCCAGCTTGCTGGCGAAGCGTCCCTGTGGAGCGGAAGATTAGACTGAGACTTGATGTAGCGCACTACTAAACTCATATAGAAAGGCCGTAAGAACCTTCTTCTGCTTTGGGTTTTCTGGCCGCGCTAATACGGTTAATCTGTCTTTGAATCTCGAAAGCAATACCAAATAGAAGTCACGTTTCCTTCTTTCTTGAGTGCCTTCCAAGTTCTTGATAATGTCGTTTAGCTCTTCACGAGCATTATGGATTTGGGTTTCGAAGTCGCCAGAGAATCCACACATAAGATGATTTCCGATCAACTTCGCCTGCATGGCCTTCTTTTTAACTTGCTGAGTCGAGACACGTAATTCAACCAACAAACAACACATGGAACTGCGCATCTTCTCGCTGAGTGTATCTGGGAAATGATTATCTATTCGGCTGAAGGCCATGCCATCAATCAATGCTACAACTTTTGGTTTTGATATATCAACTGGCTTCCAGCTATGAGCAAATTCGTTCCGAATTTTGCGAAGGCGCTCTAGGTCTAGAAATTGCTCTTTAGTGATTAATCCAATGGCGTAAGCGGCTTTGGTGCGCGAGGAAAATGTTCCCAATGGTGCATTAAACCCTTCTATCAGTTGTGCAGTTGCCTCAGAAGCCGTCATGAAAGCCTTCAATACATCGCCAAGGGCTTCTTCGGCAAACGCGGCTAAAGAGAGAACCAAACCTCGATCATCGTAGTCACTAAGTGACTTCGTCAGCTGGTTTATTCCCCCAAAAACCTCGTCTTCCAGCACTTTAAGCTCTGGTATTTCCGTATCGTCTTGCATCGCTGCTTAACGTATGACATAAGGGGCGCGCTTTAGCGCGTCCCTCTTGTTAAATGGGTTGGGCACTATGGTATTAAATAACTAACAATAATTTTTGAGATAATAGAGACTAAGATTGTTAGCATAAAACCAGCAAATCCCTTTGCAATAACAAAATTGTTGCTCTTTTCTGCTGCGGAAATTTCGATTTCATCACCTTTGGTTAATTTTAGATATGACAGCTCTGAGTAATGGTCAAGTGACGATTCTATGAAGCCAGCAAACCAATTTGCAAGTGTATACGCAGCATAAGTAGTAATAAGACTGTAGCCTATGAATTGACCAAAAATCAGTAGATCAACAGATTCCTTTGTGACGTAATGAGGGAGAAGATTTATTAGTAAAAAAGCTACAAATATAGAAGTGATAAATCTTGAAACCCTAGGAATCTGATGACTACGCATCTGAAACCAGTGAAGAATTTTGTTATCAGGGGCTGTTGGGATACCTTTGAACCATTCGTCTATGAGGTGTAGGAAGTTTCGGGCAACCATATAGTCAACGTACTCGATTTCAATTACAGCCGTTTTATTACCCATTAGTCTAAATATTTGAGGAGGTGCTCCATAGAATTCACCTTCCATTCGTTTTGCTACTGCTACTCTCGATGCAAGACGAATTGATACCGTGTACGTTTGAGGCTGCCTAGTTTTTGGTAGAACAACTAAAAAGTTATACTTGAGAAATATGCTCTCGACGGGACTTGATGAGCCTGAGTTGTGCAATTTAAATCGTTCGAAGGAACTAAAACGATCGCGGGTGTCGTTTACATAATTGACGGTTAAGGAACAATTTCCAGTTGTGATATTGTATTGTTCACTTGCTTGAGTAATTTTGTGGTTTAGTTGTTCAATATCTGCAAATTGCACACGAATTGCTTTGCTGTAAGATTTTCCTACCTCTTCTGATTTGCCTGTCAGTTCGTTATATATACCCTGTAAGGTTTGAATAGAGACCTGAGTGGTAGAGTTTGAGGACTCTCCTATAACTGCAATATCACCAGACAAATCATCATGAATTTTACTCATATTTCACCCTTTTGTAATTTTCTTATTAATAGAAGTATGCCCAACGTAATGTAGGCTTCAAATAAAAAAATTATTCTTTATTTGGGCTAGTTGTTAAATTAATAATACATACTATTTTCATTTAAAAATTAATTGCTATTTATTTTTGTCGTATCTAAATTCCAATAAACTAAAATAGCAAACGCACCCTTTTAAATATCCAAGTTGCTCGCTGCCCAGCGCATTACTTAACATGCATACCGTGTAAGCGCAATATCATTAATTTCCCTGCTTGATCCTGGGCCTATTTGAACCATTTTCCTGACATCACGAAAATGGTCTTCTACTCGAAATCCAGAATTGGTACATGCAGCTTTTGCTCTTTCAATAACTTTTTCAAAATTTTCCCAGCGTAAATATCCAAGCAAGGATTGAATGTCCCTAGCAAACCAACACTCTGCCCCAGTGTCAGTATTTACTTGAACAATTTCTTCAAATTCTGAATGAAGTTTTGCAATTATTTCTTTTTCCATTAGATATTTTTTACCTAAAAACTTAGATATCCAAATTACTCGCCCCCAGCGCATTGCTTTCAATAAACGCGCGTCTTGGCTCTACGTTATCGCCCATTAGCGTGGTAAAGATTTCATCGGCGGCAATGGCGTCGTCAATTTGTACTTTAAGCAGGCGACGCACTTGTGGATCCATGGTGGTTTCCCATAATTGCGATGGGTTCATCTCGCCCAGGCCTTTATAGCGTTGGATGTTGAGGGTGTTGCGTGCCTCACTCAACAGCCAATCTAGCGCTTGTTTGAAGGTGCTGATTGGCTGCTCTTTGTCGTTGCGTTTCACAATCGCGCCCTCGCCTACCAAGCCGTGCAGCATAGTGGATACTTTTAAAATTTGGCGGTAATCGCCGCTGCTTAAAAATTCGGCATCTATCACGCAGCATTGCAGGTTACCATGCACGTATTTGTTCACTTCTAGGCGGTAGGTGTTGGTTTCTTCGTCAAAGCCCACTATCACCTCTGAGCCGATTGCGCCTAATATTGGGCGCAATTGCTCGGCGATTTTGTTGGCGGCGGTTTCTGTGCTTAGGTTAATTTCACCTACGTCTTGAATAGCGCGCAGTACACTTTCGTCATACAGCGCAGCAATGCGACGAATCACCGCATCGGTTAACACCATTTGTTTGGCGATTTCGGCCAAGGGCGCGCCAGAAAGCAGGCCTGCATTGGTTTTAGTGTCTAGCTCTGCGCCTTTTAGGGCAGAGTTCAGCAGGTATTGATCTAACTCTTGCTGATCTTTTAAATAGCGCTCGTCCT
>JANMOP010000081.1:0-22778 GCA_031369365.1 Methylotenera sp. | reverse complement strand
TGTTGAAACAATCAGTGGTTTAGAGCGCCGCATGACCGTTAAAGTGCCTTTGGCACCCTTAGAAGGTCAAATCAAACAACGCCTTAGCCAAATCTCACGTACCGCTAAATTTTCTGGCTTTCGCCCAGGCAAAGCGCCTATTGGCTTGGTGAACCAGCATTATGGCAATCAAGTGCGCGATGAAATTTATTCTAAAGCGGTTGAAACCAGCTTTGGTGATGCAGTGGAAGAAAACAAATTGCGCGTGGCAGGGTTTCCTAATATTGAGCATAAACCTTTTGTAGAAGCGGCGACTGACTTCGAATATACCGCCACTTTTGAAATCTTCCCAGAAGTTAAATTGGGTGATTTAAGCAAGGTTAAAATCGAAAAGCCAACTTTGGAAGTGGCCGAAGCAGACGTTGAGAAAACCTTAGACGTGCTGGTAAAACAAAGGGTGAGCTATGAACCAGTGAAACGCGCCGCTAAAAAGGGTGACTTTGTTAATGTAAGCTTGGTTGCCAGCATTGATGGCAACCAAGTAGAAAGCACTGGCGAAAAAGGCATTGATTTAGTCTTAGGCGAGCCAAACCGTATTGCAGCGTTTGATGATGAGTTAGTTGGTGGCAAAGTTGGTGTAACCAAAAATTTTGAAATCACTTATCCTAAAGACCACAATCCAGCGCAACTAGCAGGCCAAGCAGTAGGGTATGAAGTCACTTTTAATAGCGTTGCAGAGCCCGTTTTACCTAAAATTGACGCAGAATTTGCGAAAAGTTTAGGTGTTGAAAATGGCGATATTAAAAAAATGCGTGCCGAAATCAAATTAAGTCTTGAACAAGAAGTGGAAAAACGCATCAAAGCAAAACTTAAAGACGGCGTATTTCAAGCGCTGATTGCAGAATCTGAATTAGAAGTGCCAAAAGCATTGGTTGGCGTTGAGATTAATCGCATGATGCAAATGACTGCACAAAACTTGCAGCAACGCGGCATGAATCCTAGTGATATTAACCTAGAGCCAAGCATGTTTACTGAACAAGCTAAACGAAGTACTGCGCTACGCTTAATTTTGAGTGAAGTGGTTAATGCAAACAACCTGCAAGCCAATGCCGACCAAGTACGCGCTGTGGTAGATACTTTTGCTAATAGCTACGAAAAACCAAGCGAATTGGTAAGTTGGTACTATGCAGATGTAAAACGTTTAGATGAGCCAGCCGCTTTGGCGACCGAAGAAAATGTAGTGAATTGGGTGCTAGAAAAAGTTAAAGTGACTGCCACAAAAATTAAATTTGATGAGTTAATGGCAGGCCAATAAAGGCTGCCGTAGAAGGTTGTGGTGATGAGCGATTTTAAAAGTATGCTAGATAACAGTACGCAGACGCCGCAGGGCTTGGGCTATATTCCTATGGTCATTGAGCAAAGTGGCCGTGGTGAACGCTCTTACGATATCTATTCACGCCTATTAAAAGAGCGCGTTATTTTCTTGGTAGGCCCAGTGAATGACATGACGGCCAATTTGGTGGTAGCACAGCTATTGTTTTTAGAAGCGGAAAACCCAGATAAAGACATTTCGCTTTACATCAATTCGCCTGGCGGCTCGGTGACTGCAGGCATGTCAATTTACGATACGATGCAGTTTTGTAAACCCGATGTCAGCACTTTATGTATTGGCCAAGCGGCCAGCATGGGCGCGTTTTTACTGGCTGCTGGCGCAAAAGGCAAGCGTTTTAGTTTGCCTAACTCGCGCGTGATGATTCATCAGCCTTCTGGCGGCTTTCAAGGTCAATCGTCTGATATTCAAATTCAAGCAAAAGAAATTATGTATTTGCGTGAGAAATTAAATGCGATTTTGGCCAGCCATACGGGCAGAAGTGCAGAAGAGATTGACCGCGACACCGAGCGCGATAACTTTATGAGCGCGGAAGAATCAGTCAAATACGGCATGATCGATAAGGTGATTGCTAATCGTAGCGATGCGGCCTAATATTAAAGTTGTTTGTAAGGTTTAAGGATTTAAATGGCCACTAAAGCCGAAGGTGAAAAGTTACTTTATTGCTCTTTTTGCGGCAAAAGCCAGCATGAAGTTAAAAAATTAATTGCAGGCCCCTCTGTATTTATTTGCGATGAGTGTGTTGATTTATGCAACGATATCATTAAAGAAGAAGTACAAAGCCTTACCGATATTAAGTCCACTGACAAGTCCCTACCTACTCCGCAAGAAATTTGCGCGATTCTAGATCAGTACGTCATCGGCCAAGTTCAAGCCAAGAAAAATTTATCAGTAGCGGTGTATAACCACTACAAGCGTCTTGGTCACAATCATATTTCGACCAACACCGTAAAAGATGACGTCGAAATTCAAAAAAGTAATATTTTGCTCATCGGCCCAACGGGTTCTGGCAAAACGCTACTCGCACAAACTTTAGCGCGCATGTTAGATGTGCCATTTGTGATGGCAGACGCGACCACTTTGACTGAGGCGGGTTACGTGGGCGAAGACGTTGAAAACATTATGCAAAAATTATTGCAAAAATGTGATTACGACATTGAAAAAGCGCAGCGCGGCATCGTGTATATTGATGAAGTAGATAAAATTTCACGCAAATCAGAAAATGCTTCTATTACTCGCGATGTGTCGGGCGAGGGCGTGCAGCAAGCGCTGTTGAAGCTCATCGAAGGCACTGTTGCTTCCGTGCCACCACAAGGCGGGCGCAAACACCCGAATCAAGAATTTGTACAATTGGATACTACCAATATCTTATTTATCTGCGGTGGCGCGTTTGATGGTTTAGATAAAGTCATCCGCAGACGTTCTGAAAAAGGCGGTATTGGCTTTGGCGCAGAAGTAAAAAGCAAAGACGACGCGAATGACATTGGCCAAATATTGCGCGATGTAGAACCAGAAGATTTGATTAAATTTGGTTTAATTCCAGAGTTTATTGGTCGTTTGCCCGTAGTTGCGACATTAGAGACGCTAGATGAAGCTGCGCTCATGACGATTTTAACTGAACCTAAAAATGCGCTTACAAAACAATATATTAAGCTATTTAAAATGGAAGGCGTTGATTTAGAGTTCAGAGAATCAGCCTTATTATTAATTGCTAAAAAAGCCTTAGAACGTAAAACAGGAGCGCGTGGTTTGCGCTCTATTTTAGAGCATTCGCTATTAGAAATTATGTACGATATTCCCTCAATTGAGAATTTGGTCAAAGTGGTGATTGATGAAGGTACGATTAAAGGCGAATCGCAACCTATTATGATTTATCAAAACGCGCCAAAAGTGGCCGAATCTGCCAGCTAAATAAGGCGGCTTAATTATTTAGCGCCTCGTACCTTCCCTCGCCTTAGCATAATACATAGCAAGGCTATTGCATTTAATAATGAGTGGTTTATAGTGTGTTTAAGCTATTATTTAATGATTTAGCCCTTGAAGTATCAAAGAATGTTCCCCACTTAAAAGCACGGGTTATGGTTGCCGTGTGAATTTGAAAGTATTTTATGACTGAACAGGCTTTGCCAGAAGATTTATCCCAAACACAGCACAATATGATGCCACTATTGCCTTTGCGCGATGTTGTAGTATATCCGCATCTGGTAATTCCTTTATTTGTAGGTCGCCCTAAATCAGTTAGGGCGCTCGAAATTGCCTCTGATGGCAATAAGCAGATTTTATTAGTTGCGCAAAAATCTGCCAATAAAGACGAACCAGATGCCGATGATTTATACGATATTGGTACTATGGCCACCGTGTTACAAATGCTGAAATTGCCTGATGGCACAGTAAAAGTGCTGGTAGAAGGTTTGTATCGCGTCCGCGTTTCTGAATTTGTAGAAACTGAAGAATGTTTTTTAGCTAAAGCTGAAAAAATTGCTGACCCAGAAGAGGACAATAGTGAGACAGAAGCTTTAATGCGCACCGTTTTTACGCAGTTTGATCAATACGTCAAACTTAACAAAAAGATTCCACCAGAAATTTTAACTTCACTTGCTACCATTAATGATGCAGGCCGTTTAGCCGATACCATTTCTGCACACCTGACTTTAAAGGTAGAAGAAAAACAAAAAATACTCGAGATGTTAAGCGTGACGGAGCGTTTGGAACATTTGTTACATTTGATGGAATCGGAAATTGATATTCTGCAAGTAGAAAAACGTATTCGCGGCCGTGTTAAACGTCAGATGGAGAAAAGTCAGCGCGAATATTATCTAAACGAACAAGTAAAAGCGATTCAAAAAGAGCTGGGCGAGCAAGACGAAAGCGTCGAAATGGACGAACTTGAGGCGCGCATTAAAAGTTCTGGCATGACCAAAGAAGCGCTTGCTAAGGTTAATGCAGAACTTAAGAAGCTTAAAATGATGTCGCCAATGTCGGCTGAGGCCTCGGTAGTGCGTAATTATGTTGATACTTTAGTGGGTTTGCCGTGGAAGAAAAAAACTAAAATAAGCAAAGACTTAAAAACTGCAGAAGAAATTTTGGATGCGGATCACTATGGATTGGAAAAAGTAAAAGAACGTATTGTTGAATACTTAGCGGTGCAGCAACGTGTGGGTAAGCTAAAAGCGCCTATTTTGTGCTTAGTAGGCCCACCTGGCGTCGGTAAAACTTCACTGGGGCAAAGCATTGCTAAAGCAGTTAATCGCAAGTTTGTACGCATGGCTTTGGGTGGCGTACGAGATGAGGCAGAAATTCGCGGCCACAGACGCACCTATATTGGCTCTATGCCTGGCAAAGTTATGCAGAGCATGACTAAAGTGGCGGTTAAAAATCCATTATTCTTGCTGGATGAAGTGGACAAAATGGGTCAAGATATGCGCGGCGACCCGTCATCTGCTTTGTTGGAAGTGCTTGATCCTGAACAGAATCATACCTTTGCCGATCACTATATCGAAGTTGAATACGATTTATCTGATGTGATGTTTGTGGCCACAGCTAACACCATGAATATTCCCGCTCCATTGCTAGATAGAATGGAAATTATTCGATTGGCTGGCTACACCGAAGATGAAAAGATTAACATCGCTATGAAGTATTTGCTGCCTAAACAGCTTAAAACGCATGGCCTTAAACCAGCAGAGATTCACATTTCGGAATCGGTGATTCGCGACATTGTGCGCTATTACACGCGCGAAGCGGGGGTGCGTCGCTTAGAGCAAGAAGTGGCAAAAATTTGTCGCAAAGTAGTGAAAGAGTTATTGCTTAATTTGACTAATGCCAAATCTAGCGCCAAAAAAGAGCGACAAGCAAATGAGCCTAGCATTGAGAAGCCAGTTAAAAAAATCAATGTAAGCTCTAAAAATTTAGAAAAGTACCTTGGTGTATATCGTTACGATTACGGTGTGGCGGCTAAAGAAAATCAAGTGGGTCAAGTCACTGGCTTGGCTTGGACTTCTGTGGGCGGTGAATTGCTTACTATTGAAGCGGTTTTGTTGGCAGGTAAGGGTAAAACTATTACAACAGGCAAGCTCGGTGATGTGATGCAGGAGTCGGTGCAAGCCGCCATGAGCGTGGTGCGTAGCCGTGCTGCACGTTTAGGCATTGCGGAAGACTTCTACGAGAAAAAAGATATCCATATCCACTTGCCAGAAGGCGCTACACCCAAAGACGGGCCAAGTGCAGGCATTGGCTTAACTACCGCCTTGGTTTCGGTGTTAACAGGTATCCCTGCGCGCGCAGACGTGGCAATGACGGGCGAGATTACCCTTAGGGGTGAAGTTTTGCCGATTGGTGGCTTGAAAGAGAAATTGTTAGCAGCGCACCGTGGTGGCATTAAAACGGTATTGATTCCAGAAGCCAACGTAAAAGACTTGGTAGATATTCCTGAAAATATTAAAAATCACCTACAAATCCATCCTGTTAAATGGATAGATCAAGTGTTAGAACTTGCTTTAGAAAGAATGCCGCAACCACTTGAAGAAAAGCCAGTGGAAGTTGTTGCAGCATTAGCTGACGCAATAGTTGATAAGAAATTACCAGTTACCCATTAATTTCACGCACGAATTATACTTATTTATGTTTATTGCATTGAATTGAGCCGCAACGCCTTGACAGAGGCTCTTATAGCTTGCTATAAAGTCACAACAGGACATTAATCATTTTGCCCTGTTATTTTAATGAATCACATTAGAGGGGATTACTCGTGAATAAATCAGAATTAATTGAGCAAATTGCAAAATCTGCTGGCATTTCAAAGGCTGCCGCTGGACGTACTCTAGACGCAACTACTGCCGCAATTACTAAAGCATTAAAAAAAGGTGACTTAGTTACATTAATTGGTTTCGGTTCGTTTTATGTAGGTAAGCGCGCAGCGCGTAATGGCCGTAATCCCCGTACTGGCGCAACAATTGCAATCAAAGCTGCAAATTCTCCTAAGTTTAGGGCTGGTAAAGCACTTAAAGATGCTGTAAACTAGCGAACTTTACTGGTTAAGCAATTAACTGGTAAATGAGTAAACGTTTTAAGGCTTTATCATGTTTCTTTGTTAGGTGATAAAGCTTGCGGGGTGCTTAGCTCAGTTGGTAGAGCGTCGCCCTTACAAGGCGAATGTCAGCGGTTCGACCCCGTTAGCACCCACCAATAACAAACACACGCTGCCTCAAAATATATTCAAGAGTGCTAGATTTTTTAGCGCTTTTTCATTTTGAGCAACATGAGAATTAGTAGTAACTTTAAGCCGAATTAACTCGGCCTAAATAGTAACAAAACTGGAGTGGTAGTTCAGTTGGTTAGAATACCTGCCTGTCACGCAGGGGGTCGCGGGTTCGAGTCCCGTCCACTCCGCCAACATTAAAAAAGCGAACCCCTAGGGTTCGCTTTTTTATTAGGGTTTGCTTTTATTATTTTCACGTTTCTATGTACAACTTATTAAATATTAATTTGTTACATTTGAAGTGAGAAACTTTTTGCTGGTAACTAGAATCAAGATATAAGCGTCATTTAACGCAACTGTTATATAATGATGCGTTAAGCAATTCGGCAAAAATTTTTAGAGAGTAAAGTATGTTAGATGCGATTCGGCAACACACCCAAGGCTGGTTGGCTAAGGTCATTCTCGCTTTAATCACCATTCCATTTGCACTGTTTGGTATCGATTCTTACCTGAACGATGCAGGTGGCAATGTTGCGATAGCTAAGGTGAATGGCGATAAGATTTCGATTCAAGAATATAACAACGCGATTGAAAATGTGCGCAATCGATTGCAATCGGAAGGTCAAAAAGTGGATGCTGCCATGCTCGAAAGCGCCGAGCTTAAGCAATCTGTGCTGGATGGCTTGATAACACGCCGTTTGGTGAATGCGGAAATTATTGATACGAACTTCAAAATTAGTGATGAGCAATTAAGTCAGCACATTTTGGGTATGCCAGAGTTTCAGCAAGACGGTAAATTTTCTGAAGATCTTTATCAAAAAACTTTGGTACAAAACAAGTTTACAGCCACAAAGTTTGAAAATGACAGACGTAGCGAGTTACTAACACAGCAAGCGCGTGATGGTTTGAGTATGTTGGTATCGATTCCTAAAGCGGTGGCTGAGCAAACCTTAAAGTTTGCACATCAGCAGCGCGATGTGAGTGTGGCTGAAATTAAAACAGGGCAGTTTATTAGCCAAGTAAAGGTAACGCCAGAGCAGGTAAAAGCTTACTACGAGCTACACAAAGATAAATTTAAGGTGCCAGAGCAAGTTAAATTGGAGTTTGCACTGCTCTCAGCAGCGGGTTTAGTGGCGCAACAAAGTGTTACAGACGCAGAAGTGAAAGCGTTTTACGATGAAAACGCAGCTAAATTTCAGGGTGATGAGCAACGCCAAGCCAGCCATATTTTAATTGGTTTTGGTGTCAGCGCAACTGCGGCCGAAAAAACCGCAGCCAAAGACAAAGCGGCAGATATTTTGGCGCAACTCAAGAAAAATCCTAAGCGTTTTGAAGAGTTGGCAACGAAAAATTCACAAGACCCTGGCTCTGCCGTTAAAGGTGGTGATTTAGGTAACTTTGGTCGCGGTGCGATGGTAAAGCCGTTTGAAGATGCAGTGTTTAGCATGAAAGTGAATCAAATTAGTGACTTAGTAGAATCTGAGTTTGGCTATCACATTATTAAACTGACTGCTATTACAGGTCAATCGACCAAATTTGATGACATGAAAGCGCAGATTAAAGGTGAGTTAAGTTGGAATAAAGCGCAGGCTAAATACGCTGAGTTAGCCGACGACTTCAGCAACACTGTGTATGAACAATCGGGCAGCTTAAAACCTGCAGCAGATAAATTTGGGTTGCAGTTGCAAACGAGCGCTTTGATGAGCCGTGACGAGGGTGCTAAATTTTTCAAAAATGATAAATTGATGAGTGCGGTGTTTTCTGATGAAGTGTTAAAAAATAAACGTAACACTGAGGCGGTTGAAGTGTCGCCTAATAATATGGTATCGGCGCGTGTACTAGAGTACAAGCCATCTGCACCGCGTACGTTTGATGAGGTAAAAGGCGGTATTGAAGCCTTGTTGAAGTTGGAAGCTGCTGAAAAATTGGCGACTGAAAGCGGTTTAGCTGCTTTAGCTAAACTGAAAACGGGCGCGGCTGCCGATGATTTGGAGTGGATTCCACCAGTGACGGTTGATCGCAAGAATGCGCAGGGCTTAACAGAGGCTGTGATGAATCAAGCGTTTAAAATAGATACGAGCAAGCTGCCTGCTTATGTGGGTTTTATGAATGAAAAAACCAGCTACACCATCGTCAAAGTGAGCCGTATTGATAATGCGTTGGCAACGGATGATGAAGCTAAAAAAAATGCCGAAGCTGAGCTGCAAGCGGCTATAGTTGCTGAGTACATGAATGCCTATGGTAAATCACTTAAAGCAAAAAGCGATATTGTGGTGAATCGTAAGTTGTTGGAAACAAAAGCCGAGTAATTGGTTTTATATTAGACGCAACAAAAAGCCGATGCTGAGACATCGGCTTTTTAACGTTGTGTTTCTTTACAGTCGTTGCAATTAGTCGATTTGCCCTGCAGCAGTAATGTTCATGCCACCATCCACATAAGTAATCTCACCCGTTATACCTGAGGCTAAATCGCTGCATAAAAACGCAGCCGCATTGCCCACTTCATCAATCGTTACATTGCGACGCAAGGCAGCGTGTTTTTCGTTAAAGCCTATCATCTTATCAAAGTCAGCAATGCCCGAGGCTGCCAGCGTTTTTATGGGGCCTGCGGACACCGCATTAACGCGGATGCCACGTTTGCCTAGGCTTTGCGCTAAATAACGCACATTGGCCTCTAAACTGGCTTTGGCGACGCCCATGACGTTGTAGTTTGGCATGGTGCGCTCTGCGCCCAAGTAAGAAAGCGTAAGCAGACTGCCGTTGCGGCCTTCCATCATCGGGTAAGCGGCTTTGGCAAGGGCGGAGAAACTGTATGAGCTAATGTCATGCGCGATGCGGAAATGTTCGCGATTGATTGCGTCTAAATAATCGCCCTCTAAGGCGACTTTTGGCACAAAAGCCAGCGAATGCACCACAGAATCCACACCATCCCAATGCTTAGCCAGCGCGGGAAATAGGGCATCGATTTGTGCGTCTTCTGCTACATCACACGGTAAAATGATGGTAGAGCCAAAATCTGCTGCTAAATCAGCCACGCGCTGGGCGTGTTTTTCCATTTGATACGTAAACGCCAGCTCTGCCCCTTCGCGCTTCATCGCGCTGGCAATGCCATAAGCAATGCTGCGGTTACTGAGCAAACCTGCAATTAATATTTTTTTGCCTGCTAAAAATCCCATAATAAAATCCTGTGTTGATTAGTTTATTTATTGCCGTTGCTTCGAGGGTCAAGTGCATCACGCAACCCCTCACCAAGTAAATTATACCCTAATACCGTAATCAAAATCGCCAATCCTGGGAACAGCGATAGCCACCAAGCGAACTGGATATAATCTTTGCCATCAGTGAGAATATTGCCCCACGAGGCTTGTGGCGCTTGCACACCGAGCCCTAAAAAGCTCAAGCCAGATTCCATCAGTACTGCACCTGCTACGCCTAACACGCTGCTCACGATTATAGGCGTGAGGCTATTAGGTAATAAATGCGTAAAAATAAGCCGCGCGTCTTTTGCACCTAGCGTGCGTGAGGCCTGCACAAACTCGCGTCCGCTTAAGCTTAAAAACTCTGCACGCACCAAGCGCGTCACGCCCATCCATGAGGTGAGCCCAATCACAATCATCACATTGATGATGGACGGAGTTAAAAACGCGATGACGGCTAAGATTAAAAAGAAGCTGGGGATAGAGAGCATCACATCAACCAAGCGCATGATGATTGTATCGACCCAGCCCCGATAATAACCTGCTATTGCACCCAAAACGATACCAATTACGGTAGAAATACCTACTGCGACTAAGCCTACCAGCAGGGAAATACGGCCTCCATAGAGCATGCGCGTTAATACATCGCGACCAAGCCCATCTGTGCCCATCCAATGTTGCATGGATGGCGCGAGCAAAATGGCTTTTACGTTAATGTCATCGGGGTCGTAGGGCGCAATAATGGGCGCAAGCATTGCCAATAAAAATACGCAGATGATAATGATGAAACCCGCCTTGGATAAGGGGTTTGATAACACTTTAAAGAGTAAATTTTTATTCATGCTGATTGCTTATGCTAGTTTTTAACCACGCCACGTCGCACGCGAGGGTCAGCCCATGCGTAGGCGATGTCAGCAATTAAATTGCCGATTAAAGTAAGTGCAGATCCTATGGTTAAAATGCCCATAATCACTGGAAAATCGCGCATCATGACACTATCAAAAAATAACTTCCCCATACCAGGAATGGCGAAAATGGTTTCGGCAATGACCGAGCCGCCAATTAAGCCTGGTATTGATAGGCCGACGATGGTGATGAGCGGAAGCAAGGCATTGCGAAGCGCATGGGTATAAACCACTTTATGCTCGCTTAGGCCTTTAGCTCTAGCTGTCGTAATGTAATCTTGATGTAGCACATCCAACATACCATTTTTTACAAATAGCGTAATGCCAGCCAAGCCCGTTAGCGATGGAATAAGCACAGGCAAAATAAGGTGGCTGATAGAATCTTTAAGTTTGCCCCAAGTGTCCAGGTTGTCGTAATTTAGACTATGCAGCCCAGAAATGGGTAACCAGTTATTCATTACGCCAAGCCAATACATGAGCAATAAGGACAACCAAAAGCCAGGAATCGAAAAGCCTATAAAATTAAATAGCGTAATCGATTTATCTTGCCAGCCCATATACTTTCGCGCGGCGATAATGCCCAGCGGTATCGCCAGCGTTAGCGTGATAATTAACCCCAAAATATTAATCATTAAAGTGATGGGTAAAGCTTCTTGAATCATACCTTTGGTCACATTGCCATCCTTATCGGTGGTTTGCCAAAACACAGGTTTTTGATGAGTTGCGAAGGAGTTCCCAAAGTCCAACGTGGCCATGCGCTTCATCCACAAGCCATACTGCACGATAACTGGTTTGTCTAAATTGTACATTTGCCGCAGTTTTTGGCGCGATTCTTCACTGGCTTTTGGGTTAAATGAGGCTTCGTTATTCGTAATGTCGCCAGGCGCTAAGTGCATGATAAAGAAAGAGATTAAGCTGATTCCTATCAGTAAAGGAATCATCCACAACACGCGTTTGATGAGATATTTCAGCATATTTAGTTTGCGCTTATTTCTGTCCTATTAGATTCAGGTCGTCTAAGCGGTTCTGGTATGTACCAATCATATGAGTTCCAGCCCACGCCCGCAGGTGGAGCAGGGCTGTCGATGCCTTTAACGCGCTTGTGAATTGCAGTAAGGCCGTAGCCAGCGGATAAATATACAATCGGACTATCTTCCAATAATACTTTTGCAAACTCATGGTAAATTTTCATTCGTTTATCGGGATTAAGCTCCAAGCGGCCTTGTTCAAGCAGCTTATCAACAGTGGGGTTATTGTAGCCAATAAAATTAAACTGCCCAGGTGCTTGTTGGCTAGAATGCCAAATATTAAACTGATCTGGATCTAGCCCCAAGCCCCAACCTAGCACCACCACATCAAAATCGCCCGTTTTAATGAAGCGGCTAATAAAGCTTGCCCATTCTATCGCGCGAATTTGCACATCGATGCCAACATCCTTTAAGCGACGTTGAATCAGCACGGCAGTTTTTTCGCGTTCTTTATTTTGATTCGTAATGATTTCAAAGCTAAACGGCTTGCCATCACGCTCTAAAAATCCGTCACCATCAGCATCTGTAAATCCAGCCTCTTTTAATAACGCCCTAGCTTTTTTAGGGTCATAAGCATAGGACTTGAGATTAGGATTGCTCCATCGCGTGCCAGGTTTGTAGGGTGAGGCAATATCAATGCCAAGCCCTAAATACACACCATCAATAATCTCTTGTTTATCAATGGCATAATTAATGGCATGACGCACGCGCACATCATCAAACGGTTTATGCTTAAGATTAAAGCCCATGTAGGTGTAACCACTGCCAAGTTCTTTATAGAGCGCTAATTTTTGTGCTAGCTCTGGACGAGCAGGGATAATTCGCGCGTATTTAATAGGATCTAGGCTCATGCTATCGATATTATCTGCCATCAGTTCTAAAAACTGCGCGGATGAATCGGGGATAATGCGCGTCACAAGCTTATCAATTTGTGCTGAACCCAATGCTGACAAAGCATTGCGCGAAAGTTTAATGTTTTCACCATGCTTCCAGCTATCCAGCTGATAATAACTACTGCCTACTGGCTTGCGCGCAAACGCGGTGGTGTGTAAATCTTGACCTTTTAATAAATGTTTGGGCAATATTTGTAAACCAGACCAGCTATCAAGTGCAGGCGCATAGGCTTGCTCGTAAGTCACACTAAACGTTAACGGGTCTGGCGCTTCAGCTTTTTTAACTAATTGATAATCTGAAGCATACGGGCTACCCGTTTTTTCGTCGATAACAGCCTGCCAAGTCCATAGCACGTCTGCGCTTGTTAGCGGCTTGCCATCCGCCCATTTAAGATTGGGCTTGAGCTTAAAAGTAATGGTTTTTTGGTCTGCAGACACTTGCCAGCTTTCTGCCAACTCACCTTCAATATCCAAATTTTTATCGTATTTAAGTAGTTTATTGAAGATATTTGACGAAATTGCAGCCGCAGCCGATTCGCCCGCCACCATAGCAATCAAGCCAGAAGGCTCGCCAATAGTGGCATCTATTAATGTTCCGCCAGCTTGGCTAGGGTAGCTGTTATTGAGATTTTTTAAATACTCGCTATTTGAATTTTGTGAAGGCTTATCACAAGCACTTAGTAGGCATAATAGTAGAAAGGTACTGACTTTAACATTTCTTTGTAAAGTTTTATTGTTATGAAATGCGAAAATATTCATAGTGAGTTTATTTTAATCGTATATGCGACCTAGCGCTAATATGCCCTGATGTTTTTCTTTTACTTTTAATCTTTTTGGTTTGCAAACTTACTCTTTTGCTACTGGCTTTTTTGCTTCTGGCGTTACTCACAACTTTGCGGTTAGCTTTATGGTTACTAGCGCTTTTGAGTTGTGTTTTTGTTGCTACACCACTTTTAATTATGAGCGTTTTCCCCACTTTCAACTGTGTACTTTTAAGACTATTAATTTTCATTAAAGCCTTAGTACTGGTGTCGTATTTGTTGGCTAAAGCCACTAGAGTTTCGCCTTTTTTTACTTTGTGTGTGATGCTGTGAGTGGCTTTAGGTTCAATTTCATCAGCTTCAACAATAGCATTATTGTTTTCCATTTCGTCAACGTTAATCGTATCTGATTGGATTTCGGACGCATCACTAAGTGGTTCACCTTTATATACAGCAGGCACTAACATGGCTTGTGAGCTGCGCACTTTTTTTGATACAGATAAGCCATTAACATTGCGTAATTCACTCACGTTAATACCAAATTTATCAGCGATATTATCCATACGCTCGCCACGCTTGGCATTGTAGGTTTGCCAGTTAGTGAGCGGCTTGTCGTAATTAGCTAGGTTCTCTACAAAGCGCTCAGCCGCCCACACAGGCAATAATAACTGGTGTTTTTCGCCTTGAGAGGTAATGACTGGGCGGTTGTAGCTTGGGTTGAGAGAAGTAAATTCCTCATAAGAAATTTCTGCCAGCTGCGCGGCCAATTTCGCATCGATTTGTTTTGGTGTGGTTACGCGTGCAAAATAGGGGCGATTGGGAATGCTGTTTAAAGCTAAGCCAAATTTTTCAGGACTAGTCACAATGTTTTTAATGGCTTGTAACTTAGGCACATAATTTCTAGTTTCTGGCGGCAAGCTTAAACTTTGATAATCAGTAGGCAAACCCTGTGCGCGATTGCGGTTTATCGCCCGTTGCACAGTGCCTTCACCTGCATTGTAGGCGGCTAAAGCTAAATCCCAAGTGCCAAACATGCCATGCAATTTTTGCAAATAATCTAGCGCGGCGTTAGTTGCAGCGGTGACATCACGGCGATTATCCACCCACCAGTTTTGTTTTAAACCAAAATGTTTGCCAGTAGCTGGCATAAATTGCCAAATACCAGAGGCGCTGCTACGCGAGTATGCTTGCGGGTTGTAGGCACTTTCAATCATGGGTAATAGCGCAATTTCTGTTGGCATGCCGCGCTTTTGTACTTCTTCTACAATATGAAAAAGGTATCTTTGACCGCGCTCCAACATGCGCTTAATATAATCTGGACGCGAGGCATACCAATCTTGATGCTTACTTGTGTAAACTGATTCAATATTAGGCATGGCGTAGCCATCTTTAATGCGCGACCATAAGTCATTTTGGAAGTCATTTTGCGGATCATTTAGGTAATCGTCTTGATTGTTCGCCTCTACATCGGCCAAATAATCTTGCACAGGATCACCAGCTAAATCGCTCACAACTGCTTCATTGATAATTTCAATTTCTACGCCAGTTGCATTCGTCTCTGCAAATGAGTTTTGAGCATAAAATAATGCACCCGCTAGTACTAAAAAGCTGATGCAGCCGATAGCCACTTTTTTTATGTTCAAAGTGTTTATGTTCATTAAAGTGGCGCCATGCAAGAAAAGTGGCTTAATGTTAGCGACTGATACAGGCTTAGTCAAGTGAAAGTTTTACTTTATAATTAAATGTTATGTAGATGATTAATAATGATTTCTTAAACTTCTAATAGCAGTAAAAACGCATAATTCATTGCTATTTTCTGCTTGAGAATTGGTGATAATTCTGGCTTGATTACACCTAAAAAATGGGTTGGTTTTGAGTTCTAAATCTATGGTGCTAGGTAAACTTGGCAAATTTTGTGCGCGCAAGGCTTGTGTTTGTTGTTGTCTCACCATTAAATCCTCATTATCAGGCTCTAAAGTAAGCGCAAATTCTATATTCTTGGCCGTATATTCATGTGCACAAAATACTTTGGTACTTGGGTTGAGCAATTTTAAGCACTGTAACGAATGCAACATTTGTGCTGGAGTGCCTTCAAATAATCGCCCGCAACCCGCGCCAAATAAGGTGTCTCCGCATAGTAAATAATCATCATTGACATAAGCAATCTGCCCTAAAGTATGCCCTGGTAGCCACATAATGCGAAAGCTTTGTGCAATTTCGGGCAACGTAATTTCGTCGCCATCGACTAATTTTGTATGCTCAAAATTAAAGTTTTCATAGTGTGGTGCGTAAACTCGAGCTGGCTTATATTCAAGCAATTCCGCTACGCCATCGATATGGTCACCGTGGTGATGCGTAATTAAAATAGCAGTCAGCTCTAAATTGAGTTTTTGGAGTACATTAATCACTGGCATGGCATCGCCAGGATCTACCACGACGGCATACCGCGCATTGTGCAAAAGCCATATATAATTGTCGGCGAAAGCTGATATAGGAATAATTTTGAGCATATTTTTAATGGTAGTTTTGTTTACATAGCAATGCAACAGTTGCCACAAAATAATTGCCTAAGTCAAAACGTTTGGCTAGCTAGCACGCTTGGCCAATATCTGTTAGCGCGTGAGCAAGCCATGTTTGACGCAGTGGTGGGCGACATTTTCGGATTTAACGCGCTGCAATTAGGCATGTTGCAAATGAATACGCTGAAAAATTCGCGTATTCCACAGCTATTGCATGTGGGCAATTGCGAGGGAAATGTGTATTGCGAAAGCGATTATTTACCATTTGCTGAGAGCTGCATCGATTTAATTTGCTTGCCCCACGTGTTGGAGTTTAGTGAAAACCCTCACCAAACCTTGCGCGAGGCGGAACGCGTGCTTGTGCCAGAAGGGCATTTAATACTTACAGGCTTTAATCCGATTAGCGCTTGGGGTTTTAAGCAAGTGACCACTAAAAGCCAAGAATTCCCTTGGCAAGGCCATTTTTTCACCTTGTCGCGCATTAAAGATTGGCTGGCTTTGCTAGGCTTGGAGTTTGTGAGCGGCAGCATGAATTGCTACGAGCCGCCCATTAACGATGAAAAATGGCTTCAACGTTTTATGTTTATGGATAAAATGGGTGATAAATGGTGGCCAATGCTGGGCGGGCAGTATTTTATTGTCGCCAAAAAGCGAGTGGTGAATATGACTTTGCTGCAGCCGAACTGGAAGAAAAATCCCTTAAAATCAAGGCTCGCAGTTAACGCACAAAAAACCAAGCCGCATCAATAGAGATAATATACTGCTTAAGCACTAAATAAATAATGGCTCTGCATTTATTTGCCATGGCACAACAGGTAGCACAGGCGCAGTCACAGGCAACTTAGCCGATATTAACCTAGCCAGCGACACCTTTCATCGCACTTTCCCTCATGTGCTTGACAACACCAGTGTTGCCACACTGCCAGATATACAGACCTGCACTGGAATGCTTTTGTCCAGTGGCAGTGGCAAAGTGCGCCATTTACGAGAGGCGGCTACACAATCCACCACTTTATAAAACCTACTCACACAATATCAAGTGCAAATTGTTTATAGTTACAGCTCATGCCTACTAAGCCAATCTTGCAATGCCGCATCCATATACTTCAGCAAACAGCGGCTAATGACATTGAACTGAGGGTAGCGGCACGAACTTCAAACAATTACTGAGGAAAGTGTTGGGTTACGTCTCTCTAACCACAACCTAGACGGGCTGCAAACGAATTAAAATGCTTCTTAAAATTAAGGCTCGTCGTTAGCGCACAAAAACAAAACCGCATCAATAGAAAATTTGCACTTTACACGCTGGGGCAATATACTTCTAACACTAAATAAAAGTTGGCTCTGCAATAATAAGTAATAACAGGGAGTTTTAAGTGGCTACTTATTACCCACTTCATCACATCGCGTTTATTCACGCTTTTACACAAAAGTTAAGTGCGTTTTTTGCGCTTAACAGCAACCCTTTTTTCGCCAAACCAACTGCCAATTTAAGCCCCTCATTACCACCTTTTATAGCCTTGCTAGCTGGCGCACTTCGCACTAGCCAGGCCTTTATCATTGTCCTACTAAACTTGATTCGGTATCTCTTAATTCTGGCTGGCATCAGAATAACAAAAGTGTGTCGGAAAATGACCAGATGAATGACACCGTAGGTGTGAGCGAGGGTACGCTGGCGTATACGAAGTGGAGGTGGCAGCGTGAGTGAAAAATTTAGCGCATGGTGGGCAGGAAAAATCGTGTCTGACCCCATTTATCAGCTGCTTACGTAAACGTGCTAAACGTTTGCCAAACAAAACTTTATAGTCAGTAACACACATAGGCAGTATAGAAAGCACGAAAAATTGAACAGCTTCATGCTAAAAAAATGTGCTTGATAGCCACGCTCTGTGAGTTACATTACGTTATGAGGCATTATGATACTAAGTAATAAAAATGGAGTTTACAACATGAAAACTAAAGGCGAGATGCGTTTGAAAGATAAGATGGCAGCAGCATGATAGATAGCATTAACAGATTTTTTGCGGCACTAGTAAAACCGCATTGGGGAATGTCCGCTTAAATCTAAGCGTTACAAATTAGCTATTGACAATCTGGGGGGGGGGGGCAATATACTATTTACTAATAACAGTTGGCTCAATAATAAGTAACTGTCAAACAACGAGCAATACTTTCCAGATTAGGGGTGGAAACAGCATCTAATATTTGCACCACAAGCCATGCAAGCACAGGCGGCGATTTAGTAGTAAAAAAACCATTTAACAAGCAATGATGCACACTGGCGACTTGCTGCATAAATCTAACAGTAACAAATTAGCTATTGACAATCGCGGGCGGGGGTAGAGTGCCATGCACATACATCTATTAATTAACAACAAAATAAATAACACGATGCATTCCATTAGCGCAACTTACATCAAGCCATTCATCAAACCACTTGCAAATCTCATTTGCGTTACTCTGTTATTTATCATCCCAACGCGTCATTACGAACGCAGTGAAGCAATCCAAACTCTTTTAGAGAAGTCAAAAAAACAGGCCTGTAACCCGCATGGATATTGGTCTGCAGGCCGACTATTATTTAACTTAAATACACACAAAATACAAATCAATGATGAAGAATGGAGGGCGGTGGCGTGAACATTAAATCGATAAAAACATCTTTTATTTTCACCAACAAACTGACTGCACTATTAATGATTACTTTTGTAATACCTATTTTTTATGGGTTGTTTTTAATACTTGGTTTTCTTTATGCGTGGAAATTTAATAGTAACTACACGCATTACAGGATTGATAGCTTCTACAAATCTGAATCAAGCACATCAAAAATCTCAAGCGTATTACTGGGCAATTGGGACAGGGTCTGTTATTTACAGAGCCATAAAACTATTGATTTAGTAGCTATTTTAAATAGAAAATTGAGTATTTCCGAAATATTTATTTGGAACTTTAGAGTAGATTTTGTTGATTTTGATCACGATGGTGGGGTCATGGTTTATGAAAAAAATAACAATATCCAAAAAATTGAATTCCCTGGAATTTTTTTTAGTAGTAAAAGTCAGGGCTGTTATTCATACGCCAATACTTATTTGAAAAAGTCTTCAACTGATCTGAAAAAGTCTTCAACTGATAAGTTAACAATTTACTCAACACTTAATTAATTCTAAAAGCAGAAAGGTAATTACTATGCCAGTATCAGTTCCAGGACCAGTCGTTGTTGTTGTCGGAGCCGCCGCAGTTGCTGCAGCGGCAGGTTATGCAACTTTAAATCATTTGAGAACTTGGGCAGATGGCGTAGCAAAAGCTAATGGTTACCCAGATGATGGTAACGGGGGTGGAGCATTCAGACACGCGCTTGTAAGCGCTGAAATAACAAGAATGAATGGCGAAGAGGTAGCAAAATTTTTAGGCGATTTAAACGAAGCCGCTAGGCCAGAGAATTATGACCCTTCAAACGCAACAAATCGCAACCAAGATTTGGCTAACAATAAAGCTGGGCGAGATATTGGGAAAACCTCTACATCTGAACAGGATTCAATAAACAAAGTAAAAAATGCTACGGATAACAGTGTATCTAATCCCAATAATGGTCCTTTGGTGATAGACCATCATACCGACCCACGTGTTAAGCCTGAAAATTTTCCTAGCGATTCAATACCATGGCCATTTCCAGACAGCAGTTCAACTACGCCGCCTGTATTTCCGATTGGCGATGCTAATCGCAATGGCATCCCAGATATTCACGAAAGTCAACTTACTCCACGCGCTAAAGCCGCCAACGATGCCGCCAAAGCCGCACTCCCACCCCGCCGCGACCCACTCACCCTCGACCTAGACAACGACGGCCTAGAAACCACAGGCGTTGCAGCCACCAACCCCATCCTATTCGACCACGACGGTGACGGCATTAAAAATGGCACAGGCTGGGTTTCATCTGACGACGGCTTTTTAGTGCGCGACGTAAATGGCAACGGCACGATTGACAGTGGCCGTGAACTATTTGGCGACAGCACCATTAAAAGTAACGGTCAAACCGCTACCGATGGCTTTGATGCACTGGCAGATTTAGACAGCAATGCCGATGGAAAAATCAGCAACCTAGATGCCCAATTTGCTAACCTACGCATTTGGCGTGATTTAAACCAAGACGGCATAAGCCAAACGGGCGAATTGTTTACACTAGCCAGCCTGAACATCGCCGCAATCAACGTCACCAGCACCGCCAACAGCCAAACACTCGCCAATGGCAACCAAATTGCCGATTTAGGCACATTCACCAAAACCGAGGGCACAACAGGCACTGCAGGTGCAGTAACTGGCAACTTGGCCGACATTAACCTAGCCAGCGACACCTTTCATCCCACATTCCCCAATGTTCTTGATACAACAAGTGTTGCCACACTGCCCGATATGCAGGCCTGTCCTGAGCGCAGTCGAAGGAGCAGTGGTGCAGTGCGCGATTTACGCGAGGCGGCGAATGATGGAGACTTGAGGGTATTAGCATGAAATTAATTCGTGCCTAGTATCATTTATTCCTTGTAAAAAAATTCAAAAGAAAGAAAAGAAAAATGTTTAAATATATTGCGGCATATTTTGTTATAGCACTACTTCTAGAGATTGTAGTTTTTAATCTTTGGCTCTATGCAACAACAAAAAATTCTAGATTAATAAGTAAATATTGGGCTAATAACTTTAATACAAAAGATACACATGATTTAAGTAAAGGACAGTCTTTTATTTTAAAAATAATATCCATCACAAGATTATTGACGATATTTGCATTAGTTTTACATGTAATAACTTTATTTATTTATTCAATTTAGGAGTAGCTAAAATGGCATCATTACCAGCAGAAACGGTACAAGCATTATTGTCGGCAGAGGCAGGAGTTGGAAACATCATTAATTCAAATGATCCTGCGGCAACACTAAGTGATATGGGGCAAACACTCGCAGCTGTAGCGGATTTGGCTGGCAATCCTCTTGGAGTTATTGCAACCAATGGATTGGCTCTGCAAGTTACATTAGCTAAGATGCAGCTTGATGCGAGAGATGGAAACCCTATTTCCGTATCAGATGTTTTAAGTGTTGTTGGAAATATAGTAACAATGGCTGCGGCTGGTGCAGTAATTCTTACCCCTGCAGGCAGAGCTGCTTCTATTTTTACTAAAGTAGCTATTGGTATCGGTGCGGCTCAAATATTAGGGCCGATAGCAATTAATGACGCGGCTGCGGCATCGGCTAACGCTGCCAGCAACTGGCAACCCCGCCGCGACCCCTTAACCCTCGACCTAGACAATGACGGCCTAGAAACCACAGGCGTTGCAGCCACCAACCCCATCCTCTTCGACCACGATGGTGATGGCATTAAAAACGGCACCGGCTGGGTGAATGCCGATGACGGCTTTTTAGTACGTGACATCAATGGCAACGGCACGATTGATAGCGGTCGTGAACTATTTGGCGACAGCACCATTAAAAGCAATGGTCAATTAGCTACCGATGGCTTTGATGCACTGTCCGATTTAGACAGCATCACTAATGGCGGTAATGCGGACGGTAAAATCAGCAACCTAGATGCCCAATTTAACTACCTACGCATTTGGCGTGATTTAAACCAAGACGGCATAAGCCAAACAGGCGAATTGTTTACATTAGCCAGCCTAAACATCGCCGCAATCAACGTCACCAGCACCGCCAACAGCCAAACACTCGCCAATGGCAACCAGATTGCTGATTTAGGCACATTCACCAGAACCGACGGCAGCACAGGTACAGCAGGCGCAGTTACTGGCAACTTGGCCGATATTAACCTAGCCAGCGACACCTTTCACCGCACTTTCCCCAATGTGCTTGATACAACAAGTGTTGCCACATTGCCTGATATGCAAGGCAGCGGCGCGGTGCGCGATTTACGCGAGGCAGCAACACAATCTACCACCTTACAAACCTTACTTACGCAATATAGCGCCACCACCACACGTGTGCAACAAACCGCACTTATCGACCAACTATTAGACGCATGGGCAGATACAGGCGGCATGGCAGAAAGTATGGCACAACGCGTGGCCGCTATGACAGGCTACACTAGGGCGGATGGCGTGGTGATACCTTACACACTAAGCAGCAACTTAACCGCAGAATGGATACAAAAACTACACATTATAGAAACCTTTAACGGCAGCTATTTCTTCGGCTTGCCAGGCACAACGCAAAGCGCAGGCGCGGTAACAGGCCTAACAATCGCCACCCCCACCACCACCAGCACCAGCGTGCTAATCACCGCTAACTTTAATCAACAACAGCTAGATTTACTGCAACAAAGCTACGATGTAATTAAAGGCTCGGTTTACGATGCACTTGCCTTGCAAACGCGCTTTAAACCATTGCTAGACCAGATTAACTTGGTGATAGATGCGAATGGGATTAGCTTGGATTTTAGCCAGCTAACAACGACATTCAACCAAGCTATTACGGCCAATGCAGAAACGGGTCTGCTAGATTTAATTGACTTTAACTTTTCCACACAAAATATGTTAGCAGACACAGGCTGGCAAGGTTGGCATCAAATGGCAAGCCAACTTGAAATTACTCAAACCACGGCGGTGAATGATGCGCTTAAGCTACATGGAACAATGGTAATAGGGCAACTAGGGTTTCTAGCAAATGGCACGGCTAACAATGATGTGATTATTGGGGATGTGCTGGCAGGTAGCTTATCTGGAGGCGCTGGAAATGACATTTTAATTGGGCTGGCTGGCAACGACAACCTTACTGGTGGTGTTGGAGTTGACACTTTAATTGGTGGTGCGGGCGATGACACGCTGTATGCGAACAGGAGCACAGGTTACGACAATGGCACAGCAACCACCGCAGACGACCTCACAGGTGGCACAGGTAACGACTA
>JANMOP010000066.1:0-20304 GCA_031369365.1 Methylotenera sp. | reverse complement strand
CCCACCATGTGCATGCCGACAACTTTATCGGTACTGCGTACCACTAACATTTTCATGAGTGTGCGTTCGCTGCTGCCTGATAAGGTATTCTTCATGGCTTTGAATTCAGATTTATACACATCAATATCGGCATATTTTTCGCGTGCTTGGGCTTCGTTTAAACCTACCGTACCAATGCTAGGCTGGCTAAATACGGCCGTGGGGATGTTTTCATAATCCACAATGCTGGCTTTATTGGCGTAAAGTTTATTCACTAAAAACATGCCCTCAGCCGTGGCTACAGGTGTTAAGTTGACGCGATTAGTCACATCGCCCAGCGCATAAATACTGGGTACATTGGTTTGATAATCATCGTTTACAATAATCGCGCCTGTGCTATCTAGCGCCACATTGACGTTATCAAGCCCTAAATTTTTAGTATTCGGCACGCGGCCAGTAGCGTACATGACTAAATCGGTGGCAACCGTTTCGCCCGCTGTAGTGTGCACGGTAAAGCCTGCATCTAATTGCTCAATGCGATCGACATTGGTGCGTGGCATAAATTTGATGCCTTTTTTAATCATCTCTGCCACCAAAAAATCGCGAATATCTTCATCAAAGCCACGCAACACCTTGTCGCCACGCTCAAAAATGGTCACTTCTACGCCCAAGCCGTGCATGATGCCCGCGAATTCCACCGCAATATAGCCGCCGCCCACAATCACCATTTGCTTTGGCAACACGCTCAAGTTAAAAATTTCGTTTGAGGTCACAATATGTTCGCGGCCTGCCACATTTGGCACAAAAGGCCAGCCGCCAGTGGCAATAATAATGCGCTCTGCCGTGTAGGTTTTTTCAGCCACTTTTACCGTGTGCGCATCGATTATTTTGCCACGACCATTCACCACATGCACGCCACTATTATTGAGCATGTTGTCATAAACGCTTTGTAATCTTTTAATTTCTTTGTCTTTATTGGCGACTAATGTTGGCCAATCAAACCTAGGTGCTGAATTTAACTTAGGTGCTGAATCAACATTCCAGCCAAACCCAGCCGCGCTTGTAAAGCTCTCGCTAAATTGTGAGGCATATACATAGAGCTTTTTAGGCACACAACCTACATTAACGCAGGTGCCGCCAAAATATAAATCTTCTACAATCGCCACATTTGCGCCATGCCCAGCCGCCATGCGGGCTGCGCGTACGCCGCCTGAGCCTGCGCCTATAACAAACAAATCATAATCATATTGTGTTGTGGGGGTGTGCATATGTGGACTGACCAATTGAATTCTCTTTAAATTATAATGTGTAATTTTTATAAAAAAAGCGGCGCGCCTTAATACATCTTGCGCACCGCCCATTTAACACTTAAAACAACTACTGCTTATTTTTAATTACTGATTGCTTTTTAAGTGATTTAACATCGTTTCGACGTCGCTCACTTCAAACGGATCTTCGTCATGATTATCAGCTTTGCCAGCTTCGGCAAATAATTGCGTAATTTTATGATTATCTACCAACATGGCATAGCGCCATGAGCGATCGCCAAAGCCAAGATTCTCTTTTTTAACCAACATGCCCATACCACTGGTAAAGTCACCATTGCCATCGGGCAACATTTTAACGTTTGATACGCCTAAATTTTTGCCCCATTGAAACATCGTAAACGCATCGTTTACGCTTAAGCAGTAAATTTCATCTACGCCTAAGGCTTTAAATTCTTCGTATTTGGCTTCAAAGCCAGGCAAATGCGTGCTAGAGCAAGTTGGCGTAAACGCACCAGGCAATGCCACCACAATCACTTTTTTACCTGCAAAAATATCACCCGATGTCACATCGTGCCAACGGAAAGGATTGTCGCCGCCAAGACTTTCATCACGTACACGGGTTTTAAACACAACATTTGGAACGGTAGAAACTGTAGTCATTCTTTTATTTCCTTATTCAATTAAAAGTGGATTTTGCTTTTTAAACACGTTGTTATGTTTTTTTAACAACGTGTTTTTTTAAAACATGGCGCATCATAGCGACAATTCTAATAAAAAGAAAATCAATGTTTCTAATTGATTTGATAAGTAAAATTTATCAAAAAAAAATTGAATGGGAAACTAAAAGTGGCAGATTAATAAAAGTGCTGATTATTTAATGCCGCCAGAAGCCGCATTAATGCTTGCTTGCAGGACACACTTCTCAAGTGCAATGCAATTAGCGCGTGCATCTTCAAAGCTTAACAATGGCGTTTTGTTGTTTAATACGCAATCGCTAAAGTGTTCAATTTCAAGCATAAAGTGATTGGCCAGGCTTAGCTTTTCTTCGCCGCATTCACCAGCATCGTTACCCCAACTGATGACGGGAATATCTTTATCAAACGCCCAAACGGTGTGACATTTTAGCCAACCTTTGTCGCCAATTAATTCATATTCTGATTTGCGCGAGCGCTCAAAACTAATATCAAATTGTCCAAATCGCGCGCGGCCTTTAGCGTCACCCCCAAAATCCAAAATACCGCTGGTGACAATATCAGCACCATGATCATTCAACTTGGCGGTGGCAATCACGTTAATCGGCTCAAGCGGCTTGCCTGTTGCCATTCCCATACCCCAACGCAAGGTGTGAATCGCATAAGGCCCAATATCCCACAACGCGCCGCCGCCATCCGCCATGCTACGGTTAATGCGGTACATACGCGCCTCGCGCATTAAAAACGAGAAGCTAGAGCGCACACTTAAAATATCGCCAATTACGCCGCTTTGCACAATTTCTGCCACTCTGGCATGTTGTGGATGAAAGCGATACATAAAGCCTTCCATTACTACTACTTTGTTGGCTTTGGCCGCCGCTTCAATTGCATCAATATCGCTTAATTTTGTCGCCATCGGCTTCTCAATCAGCACATGTTTGCCAGCATTAATGGCCTTTTTCGCCCATTCTGCGTGCTCTTCATTCGCCATTGGGCAATATACTGCCTCGATATTTTTATCTGCAATCAGGCTTTCTAAATTGTCATAACAAGCCACATTTTGCTGCTGCTGTTCATTAAAATCTTTTGGCGCATACTTTTCCAACGTCGCCTTCGCCGCGCCAGCACGTCGGCTTGCAATCACCACCAATTGTGAATTCTTCGCTTCAATAATCGCAGGCAACAAACGCTCGTTCACGCGAGCTGCGCCCAAAATACCCCATCTAAGTTTATTCATGTTCACTCCATTTTATTGAGCAGCCCATGCTGGCAACTTGCTCTCTAGGCCCAGCTCCAGTTTCTGTCACAAGTTTCATCGCGTTGAATAAATCACGCGTGCCATTTGGCGCGGTTTCTTTTCGGCTTTCGTCAAAGCGACCACGATATTGCAATTTGCCTTTATTATTAAAACCAAAAAAATCAGGTGTGCAGACTGCGCCATAATTTTTGGCGATTTGTTGGCTGGCGTCTAACAAATACGGAAAGCTAAAATCCATCTCGCGCGCGATTTTTTGCATATTTTCTGCGCTATCTTCAGGATATTCGGATGGGTCGTTACTCATAATCGCAACTGTATTCACGCCCAAGGTTTGCAGCTCTCGCACGTCTGCAACTAAACGAGGCAAAATGGCTTTTACATAAGGGCAATGGTTGCAAATAAACATCACCAGCAGGCCGTTTTTGCCAATGGCAAGGTCGCGGCTGACAAAACGACCATCGCCAAGATTTGGATTAAAGTCTGGTAGATTAAAATCTGGCGCTTGCCAGCCAAAATCGCACACGGGCGGGTTTATGCTTGCCATGCTGAACACTTTCGTTATGCTAAAAACAATAATTCTTATCATACGTCATTGCGAGGCCTTGATACAAGGCCGCGGCAATCCATAATTATGCACACGTAAAAGCTGGATTGCCGCGGCTAACGCTTCGCAATGACGGATTGAGATGTTTTGTATAGAATGTAGGCATGAGCAACTTACGTTTTTACAACCAAGAAAATCTAAAAATCGGCGTAACTTTCAGACTATCCGACAACGCTGCCGCCCATGCCACGCGCGTGTTGCGGCTAGAGGTGAGCGATGAGGTTGTGCTGTTTAATGGCGATGGCAATGATTATATTTCCACGATTACCAGCATTAAAAAAAGCGAGGTGCTGGCGATAGTAAAAAGTTTTGTAAAAATTACAAATGAATCACCGCTCAATATTACCTTGCTGCAAGGCATTTCCAGCGGCGACCGCATGGATTATACGATTCAAAAAGCCGTGGAATTAGGCGTAACGGCGATTGTGCCAATTGTAACAACGCGCAGCGTAGTTAAGCTCTCGCCAGAGCGCGCACAAAAACGGCTAGAACATTGGCAAAACGTAGTGCATTCTGCATGCGAGCAAAGCGGGCGGGCGTTTGTGCCAACAGTGCTTGCGCCTATGTCATTATCGGCATGGCTGCAAGCCAATAAAGACGCGGGTGATGGCGATGCTCATATTAAAGCCAAAAAACCTACGCGCATACTACTCAACCCAATTGGTGCAATACGCTTGAGTGAGTTGCCAAAACCCGCAGGTAATATTGAGCTATTGATTGGTGCTGAAGGCGGGTTATCGCAAAGTGAAATTGACACTGCACTCTCGCAAGATTTCAAATCTATAATTCTAGGCGCACGCATTTTGCGAACAGAAACTGCCGCTTTGACAGCCATTGCGGCGATGCAAACGCTTTGGGGCGATTTTTAATGCAATAAGTTTGTATTAATTACAAAAATAATTTAATATATTGTAATTAATACAAATTAAGTGAATATTGTACAATGTCTCTTGGCGAATTTATACGCAGTAAACGCAAATCGCTCAACATTACCCTGCAAACATTGGCAGAAAAAACTGGTGCAGACGCCGGTAATTTATCGCGCATTGAGCGCGGTGAGTTGGGTATTAACGAAGTCATGTTACGTAAAATTGCGGCGGCTTTGGATACTACACCAGCCAGTATTTATGCGCTTAGCGAGGCTCCTGCTAACATATTCAAAGTTGAAGATAATGTCCAACCTTATCTTGTTAATTCAGCGCAATCTAGCGGCGCGAAAGATTTCGTCAACTGGTTTCGCTGTGCCACGCCCTATATTCACGCTTTTGGCGGACGCACCTTTGTGATTGCGTTTGGTGGCGAGGTGGTGGATGAGAAACAATTTGTGGCGCTTTCGCACGATTTGAATTTGCTTGCCAGCCTAGAAGTGAGGCTGGTTCTGGTGCATGGCGCGCGCCCACAAATTGAGCAGCGCTTAAAACGTGCCAAGCTTGCGCCTGTATTTCACAATGGATTGCGCGTAACCGACGATGAAGCAATGGAGGCGGTGAAAGAGGCCAATGGCGCGATTCGAGTGGATATTGAGGCACTGCTGTCGATGGGTTTGGTGAATTCGCCAATGGCAGGCGCGGATATTCGTGTGGCGAGCGGCAATTTTGTGACCGCCAAGCCGCTGGGCGTGCGCGATGGCGTGGATTTGCAGCATACGGGCGAGGTGCGAAAAATTGATGCGATAAGCATTCAAAAACGCTTAAACGATGGCGAGCTAGTGCTGCTATCCCCGCTTGGATACTCGCCTACAGGCGAGGCGTTTAATTTAAGCTTGGAGGATGTAGCGGTAAGCGCGGCGATTGCTTTAGACGCAGATAAGCTGATATTTTTGATGGATTCACAGGGCGTTTACAATTTGCGTGGTGAGTTATTGCGTGAAATGACCGCCGAAAAAGCCAAAAATCTGCTTAAAAACGTGCAAAATAACGCCCAAAATAACGAAGCGCCTGTAAACTTTTCTGACGACGTGAATTATTACCTGCCCGCCGCCGTGCGTGCCTGCGAGCAAGGCGTGGCGCGCACTCACTTGATTTCTCGGCATATTGATGGTGCGATTATTCAAGAGCTTTTTACGCTAGAAGGCATAGGCACGATGGTGACCGAGCTTTCGCTCGAAACCATGCGCCAAGCCAATATTGACGACGTGGGCGGCATTTTAAAACTAATCGAACCGCTTGAAAATGAAGGCATTTTGGTGCGGCGCGGGCGCGAGCGCATTGAAGTTGAAATAGACCATTTTTATGTGATGGAACACGATAACCGCGTCATTGGTTGCGCGGCGCTCTACCCTTTTGCCAATGACAAACAGGTGGAGTTCGCTTGTTTGGCGATTGACGCTGCGTATCGTGGTGGCGGGCGTGGCGATAAGTTATTTAATTACTGCCAATCGCGGGCTAAAGAGTTGGGCTTTAAACAGCTATTTTGCCTCACCACCCGCACCGAACATTGGTTCTTAGAGCGCGGCTTTATTGAAGGTAGCGTAAATCAATTACCTGCAGAAAAGCAAAAACTTTACAATTTTCAACGTAAATCTAAAGTGTTTACTAAAACGTTGTAGCCGTTTTTTAGATACAATACGCAAAACTTGATGAGAACTTACGATAAAAACCATGATGAAAACTGACATTAAACCCGCGCAAAAAGCGCAGATTCTGGCCGAGGCGCTGCCCTATATTAAGCGCTTTTTCGATAAAACCATCGTGATTAAATACGGCGGCAACGCCATGGCGGACGAGCATTTAAAACAATGCTTCGCGCAAGATGTTGTGTTACTCAAGCTAGTCGGCATGAACCCTGTGGTAGTACATGGTGGCGGCCCGCAAATTAATGAAATGCTGGATAAGCTGGGCAAAAAAGGCGAGTTTATTCAGGGTATGCGCGTAACCGATGCTGAGACCATGGAGGTGGTGGAAATGGTGCTGGGCGGGCAAGTGAATAAAGAAATCGTCAATTTAATTAATCGCCACGGCGGCAAAGCGGTGGGTTTAACTGGCCAAGATGGCAATTTTATTCACGCGCACAAGTTGCTAATGGAAGACATGAACGATCCGACGAAAATGATTGATGTAGGCCAAGTGGGCGAAATTACCGCAATTGACCCAAGCATTATCAACTTTTTAGATACGGGTGATTTTATCCCCGTGGTAGCACCCATTGGCGTGGGTAAAGATGGTGAAACCTACAATATTAATGCCGACGTGGTCGCGGGTAAATTGGCCGAAATTTTGGGTGCGGAAAAGCTTATTTTATTAACGAACACGCCAGGAGTGCTGGATAAAAAAGGTGAATTGCTGACTGGCTTAACACCCAATCAAATTGATGATTTAGTGGCTGACGGTACATTAAGTGGCGGCATGTTGCCCAAGATAAGCTCTGCGCTGGATGCGGCACGTAGCGGCGTAAAAGCAGTACATATTATTGATGGACGGGTTGAACATGCGCTGCTGTTGGAAGTGCTGACGGATGAAGGTGTGGGAACGCTGATAAAGGCAAAGTAATTCTTTATTAGCCACAGATGAACACAGATATACTCAGATAAAAAAACTTATTAAAATTTAAGTTTCTGCAATATTTCGCCTTAACTTAGCTCTACTTGTAAGTTGTAAAAATATGAAATGATTTTAGATTTAATCTGTGTATATCTGTGGCTAAAATAGGTTTTAAATGACTCAAAAAATTTGGATTTTTGACCTAGACGACACGCTCCACAACGCATCTGCCCATATTTTTCCTGTGATGAATCGCACCATGACGCAATACATTATGGACGAACTGAAAATGGACGAATCCGCTGCGCACAGCTTGCGTCAGCATTACTGGCGTATCTATGGCGCTACGCTTAAAGGGCTCATGCGGCATCACGGTGTTGATCCTTATCACTTTTTAAACGAAACGCATAAGCTCATCACGCTACCCGAAATGGTGCTACTAACTAAGCGCTTGCGGCATATGCTACAAACGCTGCAAGGTCGCAAAGTCATCTTCACCAATGCGCCGCGTGGTTATGCTTTGCGCGTGCTCGATTTACTAGGTATTGGCGATTGTTTTGAACTGGTGTTTAGTGTGGAATCTACAAAATTTCACGCCAAACCATCGGTACGCGGTTTTCAAATATTGCTCAAAACCTTAAAAGTAAACCCTAAACATTGCATCATGCTTGAGGATAATCTACCCGCACTGATGACCGCAAAACGGCTGGGAATGCGTACTATTTGGGTCACCAAAAAACTGCAAAAACCAAATTTTGTCGATTATCGATTGAGTAGCGTGTTAGCGCTTACTCACCTTAGGCTATAATAACCGCGTCATTTTGAAATAAAATGTTTATGACAAAAAATTAAATAAAATTAAAAATATTAAGGGGAATAATGTGGCAACTGACACCAAAATAAGCCGCAAGCAGCAAATACTAGAAACGCTCGTTCACATGCTAGAGCAGCCAAAGCGCGAGAAAATCACCACCGCATCTCTCGCAGCCAAACTTGATGTAAGCGAGGCAGCGCTATACCGCCACTTTGCCAATAAAGCGCAAATGTTTGAAGGCTTAATCGAGTTTATCGAAGTTTCTATTTTTGGTGTTATCAATAAAATTACCAAAGATGAAACCGACGGTACAAAACAATTGCAACTTATTGTTACCATGTTATTAAAATTTGTCGAGAAAAATCCTGGCATGACGCGTGTGTTGATTGGCGATGCGCTGGTGAATGAAGAAGATTATTTACAGACGCGCATTAACCAACTTTACGGTAGGCTTGAAGCGAGCATGAAACAATGCCTGAAAATTGCCGTGACCAAAGATGATAATGGGTTTGGCAAAAAAGTGATGCCAGAAGCGCAAGCTAATTTGCTCATTTGCTATGTTATTGGCCAATGGCACCAATACGCTAAAAGTGGTTTTAAACGCAAACCGACAGAGCTTCTTGAGGCTCAGCTTAGCAAGTTAATCTAATTTAAAAACACTAAGAATGGTTATGTTGCAATACTTTTAGCCGTCCTGAAAAGTGCTAGATTTCATTTAACATTTGTTTACAGCAGCTATTTTAAAGTTAACTTATAATTCAATTGTTGGATAAATTAACGAGATGAATGGTGGCTAGTATGGACGATCATGATGCAAATGCATGTTTAAACGCTTTTGGAAAATTCTGTGATGAAGCAGAGCACAATGAATTAACAAATAGCGAAGAATACCAATATTGGCTGTTTGAGCGTGGCTATCTAGCGGCAATGCAAGAGGTAGCTAAGGTAATTAAGCTAAGAGATGCTGTTAAATCTATTGATTTTAACCTGCAAATAACCGCTAACAGTGCGGCTTACCATTAGTTGATTTTAAGCACTAGGCAATTAATAAGTTGTCCTAATAAAAAATTCTCAAATTGCTAATAATGTGGCGCGAATATATATATGGTTACACTATAAAATCCGCTTAACAGCTTCTAACCTCGCCTCAAACACGGCTGCTTTAATGTTCTCTGGTTCGCTATGCTGCAAGGCCACAACGCCAGCATTCACGCCCTGTGCGGCTTGCAATACCTTAACTATCAAATTCATTTCTGGCAATGCACATTTTTCTAGCCCCGCTCTGCCACGCGAATCGCACTCACACGCTTTTAAAAACTCGTAAAAGCGCTCAGGTTGGCGGATAGCGTCAAGCTCAATTAAAAACTCCAATAAAGTGCTTGGCCGCATGTGGCTCACTTGATGTAGTTTGCCGTGAAATTTAGCGACATTTTGCGCTAGCTCTTTGCAATCGTTAGGCACGCGTAAGCGCTTACTCACATCTTTCAGTAGCGCCACGCTACGAATCTCATGCCCAATATGGCGTGGCAAAATATCGGCTGGTGTTGTGCCTTTGCCAAGATCGTGTACCAGAGCGGCAAAGCGCACGGCTAAGCTAAAGTTTTGCGCGGCGGCGTAATCTATCACCATCATCACGTGAATACCCGTATCAATTTCTGGGTGATATTGTGGCGGTTGTGGCACGCCCCATAACCTATCTAGCTCGGGCAGTATCTTTTGCAGCGCACCACAAGCGCGTAGCACTTCAAACATGCGGCTTGGCTTGCTCTCCATCAAGCCTTTGCTTAATTCTTGCCAAACGCGTTCTGAGACTAATGCATCCACCTCGCCATTTTGCACCATTTGGCACATTAAATTAAGCGTTTCAGGTGCTACATTAAAATCGGTAAATCGCGCTGCAAAGCGCGCCGCGCGTAGAATTCTAACGGGGTCTTCGGCAAAAGCAGCGCTTACATGGCGCAGGGTTTTAGCTTGAATATCTTTGATGCCATTGAATGGATCTATTAGCTTGCCGTCGCTACTTTTGGCAATTGCGTTAATGGTTAAATCACGGCGCGCCAGGTCTTCCTCTAGCGTTACTTCAGGTGAAGCATGAATAGTAAAACCTTTATATCCAGCGCTAGTTTTGCGCTCTGTACGTGCAAGGGCGTATTCATCGTGGGTTTTAGGGTGTAAAAATACAGGGAAATCTTTACCGACTGGCCTGTAGCCCGCATCCAGCATGGCTTGTGACGTGGTACCTACAACAACGTAATCTTTATCTTTTACAGGTAAACCAAGCAGCTCATCGCGTACTGCGCCGCCTACTATATAAGTTTTGAATTGAGTTGTAGCTGGGGGCATTTCACCCTCTCCCTAACCCTCTCCCCTCGAGGGAGAGGGGACAAGTTGTTCGTGATTTGATAAGTTGTCTGACTAAGCCCCACTCCCTCAACAAGTAAAAAGCCGCAATCATTTTCTACGTGCATTAATGGCACGGCCAGCCGCGCTACGAAAGCCATCGTAAGCGCCGCGTGGTGTGGCGTTGGCTAGATATTCTGGCACTATTACTTCTATGGCCGTTGGCAGCACATCTAGCTCTACAGCAATTGATGCGCTGCAAATATTATCGACTTGCATGGAGCGCACATTGTCGCGCGACATCAGTTTAATCGGCATCAGTTCCATCATAAAGGCTTGCGCCATCGATAGGCCATCATTAAGCCCAATAATCGGGCGCTGCTTGCCCAAAATATTCATTACCAATTGAATTAATTCACGTAAAGTGTAAATAGTTGACCCACCTAAATCATAGCTTTTGCCATAGCTGGCGGTGTTTTCCAGCGCGTTTACAAAACATTGTGCGACATCTTCCACCCAAATCGGTTGAAATTTTGCATTGGGTTTCGCCAAAAAAATAATCGGCAAAACTTTAATTAAACTGGCGAATAAGTTTAAAAAACTATCGCCACGACCAAAAATAACTGAAGGTTTAAAAATGGTAATGTCGAGCTTTTTGTTAAACTCATTAATGGCATCCTCGCCAGTTGCCTTGCTGCGCAAATATTGGCTAGGCGCATGTTGATTGGCTTGCAGCGCACTCATATGCAACAAGCGTGCAACACCAAGCTCTTCGCACATCTGTGCAACACGACGCGGTAGCTGATGGTGCATGGTCTCAAAAGTGTTGTTGCCGCTTTCGTGCAGAATGCCGATTAAATTAATCACCGCATCGCTGCCTTTGAGCGCTTCTTTAAGCGCGTGATTATCCAGAATATTACATTCGGCCACCTGCACATTGGGTAGCAAAATTAGGTGTTTAGACGCCTCGCGGCGGCGCGTTAACACTTTAACTTGGTAGCCCGCTTGGTCTAACTTTGTCGCCAAGCTGCTGCCCACAAAGCCTGCGCCGCCAAGGATTGTGACTTTATAAAGCCCTGTGATATTTTTTATTTTCATGCTTAGCCTTAATTTAATTACTCGACTGCGCCTGATGCAGAACTTGGCACAGAGATTGGCAGGCCGCTAGATTTAGTTTCTATTATCGATTCTTTTGTAGATTCTAATTTTAACTCAAGCGGCAAAGGCTCTGCGGTAATACTGCCATTATTAAGCATCTCTGCACTAGCAATGGCTGTATTGCTTGGAATAACGCCTAACCTTTGTTTAAGAGATATAGACTTTAAACCTAGCTGATGTGCATAAATATGTGCGTTTGCCATTACTTTTTGCACGTAAAGCCGCGTTTCTGTAAATGGAATACTCTCCGCATAAATAGCGCCTTCTAGCGGTATTGCTGCCATCCATTTTTTAGCACGATTAGGCCCAGCATTGTACGCCGCTGTCGCCATGACTTCCTGCCCATTCATTAAATCTTTGGTGTAGCTCATATAATAAGTGCCTAGCGCAATATTGGTAGTTAGCTCGTGAATCATGCTGCTTCTATAGTTGCTAATTCCCGCGCGGGCAGCAGCCCATTTAGCTGTGGCAGGCATCAACTGCATTAAGCCAGATGCGCCCACGCCCGATTTGGCATAATGCATAAACCTGCTTTCTTGCCGCGTAATGCCATATACCCACGCCTCATCCACACCTTGCTCGCCCGCAGCTGACAGCATTAAATCGCGGTAGGGGGTTGGGTAGCGTTGTGCAAAATTATGCGTCTCAGTCGTTTTATCGGCGGTCAGAATCGCTAAATCGTACCATTTTTTACGTGCGGCAAACTCGGCTGCAGCTAGCAGTTGTTTGTCGTCCAAATCTTTAGTTGCTTGCACCCATTCCGATTTTGCTTCCCACTTTAAATCTAACCTTTGTAGCGCTTCGGCACGCTGAAATGCAGGCGTATCAGCAATCTCAGTGACTTCTGCATCTGTGACCTTATACGTGCTGAGAGGTGCGGAAATAAAGCCTTCCAGCTCTTCTTGTGCCAGCCAACCATAAAAATGGCGTTCTGTAGATAGCTTAGCAAACAAGGTATTCGCTTCTAAAGTTTGATTTTTTTCCTTTAAAGCACGCGCCTTCCAGTAGCGCCAAGCACCTTCTTGCAATTGATCTGGCTGCATTTTAGAGACTGTATTAATCACTTGCGTCCAATTTTTTTCACGCAACGCAGCGCGCACAAACCAAGCCAATTGGTCTTTATTAAGCGCTGTATCATTTGCAAGCTTAAACCATTGCACGGCCTGCGGCTCGTGACGCTGCGCGGCTTGCAGCGCTAACCTGCCATAAAAATAGCTGCTATCTTCTGGTGGAAATAAATCAGCTACTTTGTTAAATGCGCTTAAAGCTTGTTGTGAATTGGTTTTTGCAATGCGGTTTAAAGCAAATAGATTAAGCTCGCGACCGAAACGGGTTTTAAATGAGATGGTTTTTTTGGCCAACACCGCAGCAGGGCTTGCATACGCGCTTTCTATCAGCTTGTACTGGCCAGACTCAAACGTTTTTGAGCGTTTGGCAATCGCTTTAGCAAGTGTGATGCGGTTGTCGGCCAAACTCAAGCGAAAGCGCGCCCAAATATCTTCTTCAGTTAACGCGCCAGAAGCTTGCATACGATCATACAAACTCGCACAATTGCCAGCCTGCTCTTTGGCCAGCAACCACAGCGATTTTGCACCTTCCAACACAGAAACATCCCCTAAAATCGCGCTAGACTCTGCCGCATAACAAGCGACAGCAGCGTCTTCTAACTGGTAGTTGACTATTTCACCTGAAAAACTTTCCCAATCTTGCTGTTTAGCCAATTTTTTTAAGTATTCGCCGCGAAGCCTGTCTGCAAAGGGATATTCACTATAAGTATTTAAAAAGTTTGTAACGGTTTGATTATCAGCATCTTCCAGATTAAGCAACATCAGCCAATAATCAGCATACGGCGCTAAGATATAGTGTTGATTTTGCAACTGTTGCACGTAATCGGATAGTGCGATGGCATTTTTTTTGTTGTACGCAGCGCGCGCCTGCAAAAATTCTTCATCGCTACTTGTATTGATTAAATTGGCAGCCAAGCTACTTTTTATGACAAAAAAGCCAAAGAAAAAAGTACTGGCAACTAAAGCTTTAATTGCTGAAGTTTTAATAGCGGAAGTTTTAAATAAAAATGGTGGCATAAACTATAATCGAAGGATGCGTGAAATTAAATACACCACAAATAAAGCAGAAAAACACCAGGCCGTGTATTTTAGCAATTGTTTTAAATAGTTTAAATAATTTTTATTGCGCGTAACAACATAGGCCGCCAACAACACAAAAACACCAATAAACACCAATATAATCATTAGACGGATAATTGGCATTTGATTTTTTCCAGAATTTAATTGAAGTGCGGCATAAGATTGGGGGTGAAAAACGCAGTTTGATTTTGAAAACCCGCTGGTGCTTCTTCAATATGCTCAAACGTGGCGTATTCCCAAGCTGTTTCATCGGCCAAAAGTGCGCGTAACAGGGCATTATTAAGCGCATGGCCAGATTTGAACGCGGTGAAAGCCCCCAACAATGGGTGGCCTAACATGTACAAATCGCCAATCGCATCTAGCACTTTATGTTTGGCAAATTCGTCTTCATAACGCAGACCATCGGTGTTTAAAATGCGATACTCATCCAACACAATAGCGTTATCTAAACTGCCACCACGCGCTAATCCATTGGCGCGCAAGTATTCTACCTCGTGCATAAAACCAAACGTACGCGCACGACTGATTTCTTTAATATACGAATTATCGGCAAAATCAATTTTTACATTTTGGCCTGAATGTTCAAACACAGGATGGGCGAAATCAATGGTGAAATCCATTTTAAAGCCATGGTAAGGCTCGAATTTCACCCATTTATCATTTTCTTTAACTTCAATAAACTTTTTGATTTTAATAAATTTTTTAGCTGCATCTTGCTCAACAATACCTGCTTGTTGCAGCAAAAAAATAAATGGTCCAGAGCTGCCATCCATAATCGGGATTTCAGACGCGGTCACTTCAACAATAATATTATCCACACCCAAACCCGCCAGCGCAGACATTAAATGCTCAACCGTGGCGACACGCGCACCATTATGTTCTAGGGCAGAACACATGCGCGTGTCTGTCACGGCATCGGGTTGTGCTTGTATGCTAGGCGCTCCGGGCAAATCGGCGCGCACAAATACAATGCCAGTGTCGATTGCGGCAGGCTTCAAAGTCAGCGTGACTTTTTCACCATTATGCAAACCAACGCCTGTAGCACTTACCTGTTTCTTTAAAGTTCTCTGTTTTAACATGACCTTATTTTAAGCACTTAAATTAATACATCATTACAGCAAAGCTATGCATTTAATAACGTTAGCAATCGGGGCGAGTCGCCTCTCCTACCACATGACTAATCAGCTTGTTTGCGTAAAAATGCGGGAATGTCATATTCTTCAACGCCCGACATTTTCATCGCCTCAACTTGCGCACGACGGTTATTTTGACTAAACACCGCAGGCGTTGCGTCCTCCATTGGGCTATCCATAAACATTGGCTGATTATTAGTGCCGTTCATTAATGTGGTCATCACACGCAATTCTGGTTTTTGCTGGCGGCGTGAAACTGCACCGTTTAAGCCAGTTGCTACCATAGTCACACGTAATTTATCGCCCATGTTTTCGTCCATCACATTGCCCACAATGACCGTTGCATCTTCCGCTGTGAACTCTTTAATGGTGTTCATTACGTCATAATACTCTTTCATTTTAAAGCTTGCACTTGCGGTAATATTAATTAAAACGCCACGGGCATTAGCTAAGTTGACATCTTCTAGCAATGGGCTTGCTACTGCTTGCTCTGCCGCGATTCTAGCGCGATCTGGTCCGCTGGCTTCGGCAGAACCCATCATTGCCATGCCCATTTCACTCATCACCGTGCGTACATCGGCAAAATCTACGTTCACCAGGCCTGGGCAATTAATAATCTCCGCAATACCTGAGACAGCGTTATGTAGCACGTCGTTCGCAGCGCGGAATGCTTCTAAAAATGGCACGTCTTCGCCTAACACTTCCATGAGCTTTTCATTGGGGATTACAATCAATGAATCCACATGTTGTGACAGCTCTTCCAAGCCATCGCTGGCCACTTTAGTACGTTTGCCTTCAAACGAGAATGGCTTAGTCACTACCGCAACCGTCAAAATACCCATTTCTTTAGCTACTTCGGCAATAATTGGCGCAGCACCAGTACCCGTGCCGCCGCCCATGCCAGCAGTAATAAACAGCATATCGGCGCCATCAATAATTTCAGCAATACGGTCACGGTCTTCTAACGCGGCTTCACGACCAATTTCTGGTTTTGCGCCAGCGCCCAAGCCTTTGGTAATATCAACGCCTATTTGCAATACGGTTTTGGCATTGCTCTTTTTAAGCGCTTGCATATCGGTATTGGCGCAAATAAACTCTACACCGCTTAGGTTTTTAGTAATCATGTGCTCAATTGCGTTACCACCGCAACCACCCACGCCGATGACTTTGATTACCGCTTCTTGTGAATCTTTTTCCATAATTTCAAACATTTTCAATCTCCTTTTGCCTTTAATATTTGCGCTTATTTGCTTAAACGCTGCCCTATTGCTAAAACTAATAACTATTGACTAACTACTATCTACTAACGACTAAACTAAAAATTACCTTGAAACCAACTCTTCATTTTTTCAAAAATTCGCCCCACCGAGCTTGATTCCATTTGCCCCGTAAGATGGCGTTCTAACTGCTGCTTACCCATTAAAATCAAACCTACCCCTGTGGCATATCTTGGATTACTTACCACCTCTGAAAGCCCGCCCACATAGCGCGGCATACCCATGCGTACTGGCATGTGGAAGATTTCTTCGCCTAGCTCTATCATGCCGCGCATCATGGCTGAGCCGCCAGTAATCACAATGCCAGAAGCAATCATTTCTTCCATGCCGCTGCGGCGCAGTTCTTGCAACACCAGCTCATACAGCTCAACCACACGCGGCTCAATGACTTCAGCCAACGTTTGTATGGATAATTGACGCGCCTCGCGCCCATCAACGCCAGGCACTTCCACTACTTCGCGTGCATCCGCAAGCTGTCTAAGTGCACAGCCATGTTTAATTTTGATGTCTTCTGCCGATTGCGTAGGCGTGCGAAAAGCCACTGCAATGTCATTGGTTATTTGGTCGCCTGCCACAGCGATTACTGCCGTGTGGCGAATGGACCCATTTTTGAATACCGCAATATCTGTCGTACCGCCGCCAATATCCACCAAGCACACGCCAAGTTCTTTTTCATCTTCTGTGAGTACGGCAACGCTTGAGGCAAGCGGCTGCAAAATTAAATCGCTTACTTCTAGTCCGCAACGTTTAATGCATTTCACAATATTTTGCGCGGCGGCCACAGCGCCTGTCACAATATGCACTTTTACTTCTAGCTTCATGCCGCTCATGCCAAGCGGTTCGCGCACGTCATCTTGGCCATCGATAATAAATTCTTGTGTGAGAATATGCAGGATTTGCTGATCCGCTGGCAAGGCTACTGCCCGCGCCGTTTCTACCACACGATCCACATCCATTTGCGTCACTTCGGCATCTTTAATTTTTACCATGCCATGCGAATTTAGGCTCTTAATGTGGCTACCTGCAATGCCCGTAAAAACCGTGTTAATTTTGCAATCAGCCATCAACTCGGCTTCTTCAATCGAGCGCTGAATGGCTTGCATGGTGGCATCAATATTAATCACCACGCCTTTTTTTAAGCCGCGCGATGGATGTTGACCTAAACCAATCACCTTTAAACTGCCCTCTGGCAACAGTTCGGCCACAATGGTGACGATTTTAGAGGTGCCGATATCTAACCCAACAATCAGGTTTTTATCTTCACGGACTTTACTCATATTTAACTCCCTTTTTCATTCTTTCAATTCTTTAATTAAACCTTTATCATGCCTTAGTAGCTTTAGCTGGCGAAGCAGGCACTATTGCTGGAAGTGGTTTTAAACTCACTGGTTTACGCACTGCAAATCCATTCGGGTAGCGCAAATCTGCATAAGCCACCTTTACATTTAATTGGCTGAGTGTGGATTGATACGCACCCGCAAACTTAGCTAATCTCTTTTCCATATCAGTGCGACCCAACGCGATATTTAAGCCTTTATTGGTTTTAATCTCCCAAGCGCGACGTGGCGATAACGTGACTTGCGCGATTTTAATATCCGCTTTATTTAAAATTTGACTGTAATTGCCGTAGCTTTTGGTTACTTCCAACACGCCATCACCTGGGCCGTAAAACACGGGTAACTCAGCATCTGTGGCAGCTTGAAACAGCTCGCCATGCGTATTGACCAGCGCGATATTGCCCCAGCGCGCTAAAGATTGATGCTCTTCTATTACCACATCCAGCTTATCTGGCCAGCTACGCCGCACGCTTACCTTGCGCGCCCATGGCAGCTTTTCAAACGCATCGCGGGTTTTAATTAAATCCAAAGTAAAAAAATTGCCTTTCAAATGTTTTGCCACAATGAGCTTTATTTGCTCACGGTTTACATGCGTTAATTGACCATCTATCTTCACTTCGCGAATGGGAAAAATAGGTAAATGCACCACCACAAACAACACCGAATACAGCATCAGCACCACTGATAGCGCAAACAGCAGATTTGCAATCCAGTTCAATAGTCTTGGCTTATCCCACATCTTTGCCATCCACCTCTTTGCTATTCACACCTTCATCGGTCAAAGTAGTTTCTAAAATCTTAATCACCAGCGCTTCAAAACTTAAACCCGCAGCCTTGGCCGCCATCGGCACTAGGCTGTGGTCGGTCATGCCTGGGCTGGTGTTCACCTCCAAGAAAAAATGATTTTCTAATTCGTCCATTAAAAAATCCACGCGTCCCCAGCCTTTGCAGCCTATAGCGCGAAATGCCTGTAGTGCTTCTGCTTGAATTTGCGCTTCTTTATCCGCGCTTAAACCACATGGACACAGGTATTCGGTATCGTCACGCAAATACTTCGCCTCATAATCATAAAACTCATTTTTTGGCACGATTCTAACGATAGGCAGCGCTATGAATCCAGCCGTTGCGTCTTCTAAAATGCCCACGGTATATTCACCACCGCCAACAAACTTCTCTGCAATCACCAAAGGATCTGCCTTGGCAGCCAATAAATATGCAGCCTCTAACTCACCTTTTTGCTTCACCTTTGTAATGCCTATGCTCGATCCTTCATTGGCGGGCTTCACGAATAAGGGTAGACCTAGCTTTTGCACAATCGCCGCAAAATCGCTGTTGGCTTCTACCATTTCAAAATCTGGCGTTGCAATATTCAACACTTTCCACAATAATTTGGTACGCCATTTATCCATGCCCAAGCTAGACGCCATCACGCCGCTACCCGTGTACGGAATCTCCATCAAATCCAGCGCGCCTTGAATAGTGCCATCTTCACCATAACGACCATGCAGACTAATAAAGGCGCGGTCATACTGTTTTAACTCGCTCAAGGCTTGGCTGGCAGGGTCGAACGCGTGCGCATCCACGCCTTGACGTAATAACGCCGCCAACACCGCAGCGCCACTTTTAAGCGACACTTCGCGCTCGTCCGATTTACCGCCAAATAACACGGCTACTTTGCCAAATTTTTTCATTTCACCGTTCCAAAATCACCACAAGAGGCTGCTACAGACTTGATATTCGGGTCTTGATGCAAGGCGCACGGCACGCAGAAACCGGAATGTACATATGCTTGAAATATGAAGTACATGAGGATTTCGAGTACCGCGCAACGCCGCAGCATGCCCAAAGATTAAGTTTGTAGCAGTCTCTTTATGCATATTCGCCTATCACTCTTACCTCTTGTTGCAACGCAACACCTTGCTTCTCAAGCACGGTGTCTTTCATGTGGCGAATTAACAATTCGATATCCAGCGCTGTGCAATCGCCCACATTCACAATAAAATTGGCATGTTTTGGCGAAACTTGCGCGCCGCCAATTTGGTAACCTTTTAAGCCACTAGCTTCAATTATCCTGGCTGCAAAATCGCCATGTGGGTTTCTAAAAGTAGAGCCAGCGCTCGGCAAATTAAGTGGTTGGCTGGCTAAACGCGTCGCCAATAAATTCTTTATTTTCAGTAAAGAGTGTTCCGCATCACCTTGATCCAGCTTGAACCACGCACCCAAAAACCATTCATCTAGGATCGGCATTTCAACATGGCGATAACTCGGAATAAACTCGGATACATTACGCACATGCGTTGCACCTTGCCTATCAATCGTCAGCACTTGGTGCACAACATTCCAAGTTTCACTGCCATAGCAACCTGCGTTCATGGCTAAGGCACCTCCTACCGTGCCTGGGATACCTGCCATAAATTCAGCGCCATCTTTAAATTGATTGGCACTGAACTTGGCCAATTTTCCGCAAGTGACGCCAGCCTCGGCATAGATATATTTTCCATCCACACGTAAATCACTCAAGGCCTGATTCATGACAATCACCGTGCCACGCACGCCACCATCGCGCACCAATAAATTGCTGCCCAAGCCAATAAAATAAAGGGGTTCAGCGTGATCTAAAGTTTGCATAAAAGCTTGTAGTTCGCTTAAATTTTCGGCGATAAACAATCGGTCAGCACGCCCACCCACGCGCCAGCTGGTATAGCGTGCAAGAGGCTCGTTTTTAAGTAATTGCGATTTCACTTCTGCTTGCGTCATTTACTTGCCAACTTCCCATTTGCTGGATCACCATTTGCTAAGTCCTTAGTTTTTTCTGCCA
>JANMOP010000003.1:0-28383 GCA_031369365.1 Methylotenera sp. | reverse complement strand
ATCAAGAAAGCCTGGGTCTTGATGTGTGAACCCATTATGATCTTGCCGCCAAACGGTCGAGGTAATTAGTAAATTAAGCGAAGACACTGGTGCGCGCCAAGGCACGGCTTTAGACATGGCAAGCCATTTTGCATGTTGATTGAACATAGAATCAATGACATGTACAAACGACTCATAGGTTGAGAAAAAGCCATGGCGACCAGTCAGCAAATAACCTTCTAACCAGCCTTCAATAGTGTGTTCAGACAGCATTTCCATCACGCGCCCATCGGGTGAAAGTTCGCCGCCATCGGCATCTTCGGGCAAATAATCTGCCAGCCAGGTTTTTTTACTCACCTCATAAATATTATCGAGTTTATTTGAGCTATTTTCATCAGGCCCAAACACGCGAAAGTTGTGCATGTTTTGGCGCATAATATCGCGCAGAAACTTGCCCAGCGGCCGCGTGTTTTCAGCCTCCAGCTTGCCAGGTGCTTCTAAAGCAAGCGCATAATCTTTAAAATCTGGCATACGCAGGGCTTTGCGTAACAGGCCGCCGTTGGCGTGCGGGTTAGCGCTCATACGGCGGTTGCCTTGCGGAGCAAGCGCTTTTAACTCTGGTACTAACCGTCCATTATCGTCAAATAATTCTTCGGGTTTGTAGCTCATTAACCAGTCTTCCAGTTGTTTTAAATGTTCTGGATTTTCTTTCACCTTGCTTAGCGGCACTTGATGGGCGCGCCAAAAACCTTCAACTTTATGCCCATCTACTTCTTTAGGGCCTGTCCAGCCTTTAGGCGAGCGCAGCACAATCATCGGCCAGCGTGGGCGTGTAGTTTCACCGCCGTCGCGGGCTACATTTTGTATGTATTTTATGTCGTTTACACACGCTTCTAGTGTGCTTGCCATAATTCTGTGCATGGTCGCGGGGTCGCTGCCCTCCACAAAATAGGGTTTCCAGCCATAGCCAATAAACAAACTTTCAAGTTCATCATGTGAAATGCGCGAAAGGATTGTCGGGTTGTTAATTTTGTAACCGTTAAGATGCAAAATCGGTAACACTGCACCATCGCGAATGGGGTTGAGAAATTTGTTTGAATGCCAAGAGGTCGCCAGCGGACCAGTCTCAGATTCACCATCACCCACCATCACCGTGACTAATAAATCAGGGTTGTCAAAAGCCGCGCCAAAAGCATGTGAAATGCTATAACCCAGCTCACCACCTTCGTGAATGGAGCCAGGCATCTCAGGCGTGCAGTGGCTGCCAATGCCGCCTGGGAACGAGAATTCTTTAAAAAACTGACGCAAACCAACTTCATCTTCGCCTTTGTTTGGATATATCTCGCTATAAGTACCTTCCAAATAAATAGGCGCGAGCACACCAGGTGCACCGTGACCAGGGCCAGCGAGAAAAATAGCGTTCAAGTCATATTTCTTAATCAGGCGATTAATATGCACATACGCAAAACTTAAGCCTGGGCTTGAACCCCAGTGTCCCAATAGACGTTGTTTAATGTGTTCCGATTTAAGCGTTTGCTTTAATAGCGGGTTATCGCGTAAATAAATCATGCCTGCGGCCAAGTAATTGCAAGCCCGCCAATAGGCGTTGATAGCCTCAAGTTCTTGGTCAGAAAGTTGCGTTATTTTTCGTGGGTCTTTCATAGTAATCAAGTAGTCTTAACTATTGTTGGTTCATTTTTTACCAGTAAAACAGGCACAGTGCTTGTTCGTACTACAGTTTCAGCATCGCTACCCATCACCAAGCGCTCAATCCCGCGCAGGCCATGCGTACCCATGACGATTAAATCGGCTGGCCATTCTTTCACTTGATGCATCACAAATTTAGACACGCGCCCACCAATAGCTTCCACCATGCGTGAATCGGCCTCTACACCTGCTTTATGCGCCGCCACTTCTGCTTTTTTAAGCACTTTTTTACCGTTTTCACGCAACACATCATCTATGTACACCACATTAAAGTCGCCAGTGGCGTCTAAAATCGGAAAGTACATATCAATTACATGTAAAAAGCGTAACTTGGCGTTTTGATCTTTCGCTAGATGAATCGCTTCCATCATGCCGCAGTTGGAAGTTAGGCTTCCATCTACAGGGCATAGGATATGTTTGTACATAATAGACTCCTTTCAAAAAACTTAAGGCCAAGTTCAATGGCAATACCAAACACTAAGCTGATTTTAGCCGTTATGTGGCGCTTGAATGTTGGCTAAAATTACGGGGTTTTTACGCAATACTTGGGTAATTTCATCATCGGGAAAGCCCACCACGATAGGCGCTACTACGCAAAATTTTTCTGGTATATTGAGCTTAATTTTTGTTTCTGGTGTGTTTAACGCGTGCAAAGCACTGCCAATAACGCAGGTACCAAGCCCCATAGCGCAAGCCGCTAACATGAGGTTTTCTGCGGCTAGCCAGCAATCTGCGGCATAAGAAGGCGCGCTTATTTTGCCGCAAATCAGGATAAGCGTTGTCGCGTTATAAAAAACATTAAAATCAGGGTAACTAAAAATATCAAACGAATGACCAGCGTGTTCTAACCCTTTTTCTTGCGCCTCTGCAACAAACAGTGGTTTGGCTTGATCTGATAAGCTTTTTAACAAAGTTTTATCTTGAACAATAACAAATGCCCACGGCTCTTGGTGGATTGAGGTGGGTGCGCGTACTGCGGCTTCTAGCAGTATGCTAATGGCGGTTCTATCCACCTTGCGCGCCTTATAGCTGCGCACTGATCGACGCGCTAGTATCGTTTCAAAAATGGTCATTTCAACTTTAGGTAATGGCATAATCGATTTACCTCACTTGCATATTGTGTATAACTGACCAAGCACAGTAACAAGAATTTTCTAACTAGGTAATCCGCGCGAACACGTATATTGAGATGACCTAAGATAGCTAAGGGATGTGCTGTTTTTTACGATGTATTGTTAGAGCTGCAACTAGCCATGGCATAAACGCAAACAAGATTAAGCTAGCCATATAAAAAGCGCCTGATACAGGATCGCGTTGGGCAAAATATTCTGCAATGGTGATGCCCTGCAGCCATAGCACAACGGTAAACTCCACAATTAGCATACACATGAGCGCTAACATGCCAACCACAAGCCTAGGCGCGGCTGCTGGCGGCACGGCAAAGTGCTTAATAACCCAGCAAGCGGCGAAATAGGTCACGATTAACATAATAGGCATTTCGCATAGTTCTGCGACTCGGCTGCCTAATTGCGGTACCAGCCATAGTACGCGCACCGTGCCTAGCAAAAATCCTGCGCCGAACACGATGGCAAAGTAGGTAAGAGCGGGTGCTGTAAGATGCTTTGCAAAGTGTTTAATAGTAAAATCAGTCATGTGATGATGACATTTTCGACTGGGCGGCGCAGGCTGTGCGGGGTGGTATTGCCTTTACCATAGCGCGCGATTAAATGCACATGTTGCTGTGGTATGCCAAGCCAAGCGTGCAATTGTGGCCGCAACAAGCGCACTTCAATAGGCTGGTTGATGAAAGCATTGCGAATATTTAGCGCAGTTGCTTGCAAGGCAAAACGTTCATAAGCTCGCCCAGCCGCTACCCAGCTGGCTTTATCGTCTTGCTCGCCAACAAAAGCGATAATGCCTGCGGAGCTTCGAATCGCTTTGGCATCAATATCGGCTTGTTTATTACCAGATGAGATTAAGCTAAAAATTCTACGACCAAGCCAGCCAGGAATTGAGGGTTGAGTGCTCACGACGCCAGCCAGGCCATCGCCCGTGGCAATCGCATCACTTGGGTTAAAACGCACCCAATCGCGTAGCTCTTTCACAAAAGTTGGGTCGTCAAACTGCGCTAGGTTACCTTGGCGCACGAATTCGAGCATACCTTCCATTTGTTGTGGTGATTGCAAAATGAGTGGCTTGATGTCATTAGCGCTGGCCGCCGCAGTCAATGCGTCCAGCGCTGGAGCGCTAATTGGCTTGCCGTCGTATGGCGTGCGGCTGCAACTGCGCTTTACAATGGCTTCTGTCAAATTTTCATGTTTGGAGGTAGCGCTTGAAAAATTGACGACGACAGCATCTTGCGTGGGGTCGAACTGCGCCTCGGCATGAAAACTGTCATCCGCAGCGGCATGAATCAGGTTCTCGGCGGCGCAGCCTAGGCTTTTGTATAGATGACTATCGTCGGGGTCAACCGCAGGGCAGCGTCGCTTAAAATCAGGGAAAATCGTAATGGATTTGTCTGCAATTAAAAACTTCCAAGGCTGCGAATTGTGGCTGGATGCAGCCAGGGTAGCCAGTCTCACCCATTCTTTGCTGCGTGCGGCTGTATTGGCTAATAAGCTACTTTTAGGCCACCAAATTTTGTTAACAACGCTTTGATAGCGCTCATCGGCCGCTTGAGCAGGCACATAAGCCGCACTGACAGCCGTTGCGGCACATGCTTTTAAGAATTGGCGCCGATTTGTCATGACGCTACTGTTCTATTATTTTGCTTCATCTACCATTTGCATGGTTTTATCCTCAACTTCTTGCGCCACTTGCATGAGTGCGGCATCTTGGGATAAAGCCGAGAGCATTTGCCTTGGTTTAATTAAGCCGATTTTTGTTTTACCTTGTTCAGTAAACACTGAGATACGACAAGGTAAGGCCATGTTAAGGCGCATATCGGTGGCTAACACTTTTGCAGCTTGTGCAGGATTGCACACTTCAAATACTTTGCACTCTTCATCAAATGCAATGCCTTTGCCGCGCAGTGTGACACCTAAATCATGCACATGTAGTACGCCGAACCCGTGTTTTTTTACAGCTGCATCTAGGTCTGTCGCTGCTTGGCTGAATGGTTTATTGGTTTCAACAATATAATACATGGCATCACTCCTGCTAAAACTTAATTAGAAAATAGATTGCACACTAACAAGAATTTTCTAACTAGGTAATCCGCGCAAGCACGTATATTGAGGATATGTTTTAGAGGAGGAGGGTAATGCTGCGTTTGAACCAGTGAAATATTAACTGCTTGAGTCACTTTCGTGAACTATACGTGCAAGATCCAGCAAGTTAATCGCGCCAGTTTTTTGCATAATTTTAGATTTATGTATTTCTACCGTGCGGTGGCTAATGCCCAGCTCGCGTGCAATATGCTTATTGGGGTGACCCTGCACGGCTAGCAGCATCACATCGCGTTCACGCTCGGTTAGGCTACTAAGGTGCGATAGGGCTTCTTGATGGTTGGCATTTTCTGACAGCAATCTTTCAGATTGTTGAATTGCCGCTCGAATAGCAATTAACAGCCTTTCACGCGTTACAGGCTTGGTGAGAAAATCCACAGCTCCCGCCTTCATGGCTTGCACGCTCATGGGAATATCGCCATGCCCAGTGAGAAAAATAATTGGCAGCAAGATGTTACGCTTAAGTAACGCTTCATGTAACTCGATGCCATCCATGCCTGACATTCTTATATCGACTATGGCGCAGCCACGGCATTCTGGCTGGTATGCGGCAAGAAAAGTCTCAGCGCTTTCAAAAGCTTGCACCGCAATATTCTCTTGCTCAATCATCAGCGATAAGGAATCCCGAATTGCAGCATCATCATCTACAATAAAAACCGTGGTGTTTGTGATGCTCATCGTGTCAGTAACCTCATGGCGCAAATGGCAACGTAAAATGAAATGTTGCACCCGCTTTGGTATTTGGCTCAAACCAAAGCTGCCCACCATTGGCCTCTATCAAGGTGCGGCTGATGGCTAAGCCCATGCCAATACCCGTTGGCTTGGTGGTAAAAAATGGTTCAAATAGTCGTTTAGCGGTTTCAGGCGTTAAGCCAGGCCCGCTATCTTTCACGGTAACGTGTGCCATGCTAGCATTTTTATGTGTACGCACCAGCACGGCAATTTCATTGTTGGCAACTCCAGCAACGCGCATGGCTTCAACCGCGTTTCTTAACAGATTCACCAGCACTTTTTGTACTTGAATGCGATTAGCCAACACAGCGGGCAGCTTTTTATCTAGATGCAAAAAAAGTTTAAATTCTATATAACCGTCACTTTTGGTAATATTGAGTGCATCTTTCACACTGTCATTCAAATTAAAGCACTCAGTGAGTAATTCACCTACTTGCAAAAAAGCCAGTAACTCGTGCAAGCTATTGCCAGCGCGTTGCGCTTGCGCTACGCAGCCTTCAAGTGCGCGCTTTAATTTATCGGGATTTGCGTTAGTTTCACTTAACGCGTGCAATGCCACCTCGCTATAAGCAGACATAGCCGCCAGTGGTTGATTAAGCTCATGGGCAATGGCAGAGGCAGTGCGCGCTGCAACTTGCTGAGTGAATACAGCCTCTGCCTCGGCACGCTGTTGTTGTAGATTTTTTTCGAATTCTTTGTGTTCGGTAATGTCTCGTACTACGCCTATAAGCCTTGTTGGCAGGCAATTTTCAAATTGCATTTTGCCTATTACAGATACCCATCGCACAGTAGCATCATTAGGATTGGTAATACGACACTCCATGTTGTATTCCCCATTACCCTCAGGGTCAAAGCAACGTTCAAATTCAACCTGGCTAGCAGCCCTATCTTCTGGATTAATTGCAGCCACAAACTCCATGTAACTAATCGCTTTTTCAGGTTTCCCACCCCAAAGCTCTAGCATTTTTTCATCATAATTAAATACCATTTTTTTTGGATCTAAGTCGAAAACGCCTAAGTTTGCAGCTTGTTTGGCTAACCGCAATCTTTCTTCGCTGGCACGCAAAGCGTGCTCTGCATCAAACAGCGCTTTAGTAGTTAAGTCTTTTGGTGATTTTGCCAAACTATTCCTTAATTAAAAATCCTGTTTAAAAAATTCGGCAAGCTAGTTTACAACCAGTCTAGTTAAAAAGCTTGTAACTGTCTATGCATATAAGGGCAAGCCCTTACGTGCTTGCACTAATTTATTCATCACGGTCAATCTAGTAAATTACAAATATTGGTAATACGCACTAGTAATAGCAAGTTGCTAGCTATTTTCTTATTCGTATCGCCAACTTTTTGAACGTAGAGAAGGAGCTACAGATGGAACCTATAGTTGCAAAGCGGCAAGCTGAAGATACGCCTGTTCCAGTCATTGGAATTGAGCCTGCTCTAAAGTCGGCTAGTAGAGAGTTAATTAGTTCAGAAATAGAGGGTGATGACAAGCTAAGTCATATCGCAGTATTAGCTTATTACAAAGCAGAGGCACGGGGTTATGAGCCTGGCCATGAGATGCAAGACTGGCTGGATGCAGAAGCTGAAATTATGGAAAAAACTAGAGAGGATAAAATTAAATGAGTGCTCATTTTAAGAATTTTCAAGCTAAGCAAGAAAACACGTTAGTAAATCATCAGCAGGGCTTTGCGCGCCTAGATAGCACTGAAACTAATCATAATTTGGCAAAAAATAAAGAGGCAGTGTTAACTTTACTTGAAAACGGCATGATTTTAAATTGCAATCTGGCGAGTGCAAGTTTGCTGGGGTGTGACCCTAACAATTTGACATGGCAACCCATCTCTAGGTTATTGCCGCAGCTGGCAGATTTGGCGCTGGTATTGGATGGGAAGATTAATCCTTACTTAAAGTTTCTTTCTGTCGTCGGTCACCGCTATGAGGTAAGGGCGATGAATGGCGCACACTTTGCCAGCGAGTTATTTTTTAGCGAGGTGGAAGAGTTTGGTAGGCATTGCTTGCGAATTGTGATGCAGCCAGTTAGGCACGGGCAGCCTACTACATTGCGGCATTTAAGAAAATATTAATACGGGCTTTAACATTGGGCTTAATGATACTAAATAGATAAAGATGAATGCTAGTGCTAAAAAGCTGGCTATTTATTGTGTGGCAGTTCAGCCAAGGGTAATAGAAGGCTTTGCGCTACAAAAGCAATTTTAAAAGGAGAAAAATCATGGACATTTCACCAAACGATATCAATAAAGAGCAATTGGTTAACGACTTTAAAGTAGTAGCGGCAGATGCAGAAGCTTTGCTCAAAGCAACAGCGGGCCATGGCAGCGAAAAAATAGCCGAGATACGCGCTAAAACAGAAAAATCGCTTAGTGCGGCGCGGGCTAGAATGGCTGAAGCTCAAGCGGCAGTGGTGGCTAAAAGCAAAGAGGCAGCCAAGGTGACTGATGTTTATGTGCACGATCACCCTTGGAAATCTATCGGTACAGCCGCCGCTGTTGGCGTGGTCATTGGCTTGCTTATTGGTCGTCGCTAGTGAATCAAGACTGTTGATTTTATAGTATTGATTTTTTAGAGCTAACAAAGTGCCTATAGAGAGCAAGGGTTTGCTTGAATCGCTAAGCGCGTTTGCAACCACTTTGGTGAGTGTTGTGTACACGCGGCTAGAGCTATTATCTACGGATTTAGAAGAGGATAGGGCGCGTCTATTTTCGCTAATGGTGCTGTACTTAATTGCAGCGTTTTGCCTTGTGGTTGGTTTGGTTATTGCCATCGTATTGATTGTTTTTGTTTTGTGGCAAAGCCACCGCTTATTAGTACTGTCTTTAGTGGCAGGGTTTTTCTTGCTTTCTGGCTTGGGCATATGGAGTTACGCCATGCACAAGACTCAAACAAAACCTAGATTGTTTTCAGCCAGCTTGTCAGAGCTGCTTAAAGATCAGCAAGAACTAGATTCCCGATGACGTGCCTTTTTGATGACCCTTATTGATTAGAGTAGGCCATGAACAAAAAACTACTAAAACTAGCACAGCGGCGTGAGCGTTTGATGTTGGAAGCTGCCGAGCAGCGGGTGCAATTTGCACAAGCGGTCGAAGTTTGGCGTGAGCCCTTAGCCTTAGCTGAACAAGGGCTTGCCGCAATAAGTTTCATTAAAAAACATCCTATTATGATGGCTGCAAGTACTGCGGTTTTAGTGCGATTAGTGAGGAAAAGTTTCATCGGAAAATGGTTTGGTCGTGGCATGATGGCTTGGCAGCTTGTGCGTAAACTGCAAAGCAGGTTTTTAGCTTGAGTGAGATAAGGAGTTAATGATGAAAGTAAATGTTGGCGGTGCGGATCGAATATTGAGAGTGATTGCTGGTCTGGTTTTGATTGGCCTGACGCTGATGGGAATCATTGGTATCTGGGGTTGGATTGGCTTAATTTTGCTTGCTACAGGGCTATTTAGCTTTTGCCCAGCCTACAGCATACTTGGTATCAAAACTTGTAAGTAGAAAACTTATAAGCTTATGAACATTTATATTCTGTTTAGGTACATGTTAAATACGTGATATTTTAATTGCTAAATCTAGGTAATTTTAAAAAATAATTTAAAAAAAATTTAAAAAATGAAATTTAAAGATTACTACGAAATTCTAGGTGTGGCTCGCACAGCGACTGGTGACGAGGTTAAAAAAGCTTACCGAAAACTTGCTCATCAATATCATCCCGACATTTCAAAAGACCCCGCAGGAGAAGCCAAATTTAAAGAAGTTGGCGAAGCTTACGCCACCTTAAAAGATAAAGAAAAACGTGCGGCTTATGATGATTTAGGTCGTTATAAAGCAGGCGAAGACTTTAGGCCACCGCCCAACTGGGCTGATAACCAAGCTAGTCATGGTTTTCAAGGTGCTAAAAGTGCTCAAGGCTATTCATTCGATGATATTGATTTGGCTGATTTGTTTGCAAGTTTCTCTAAAGGCCAGCGCCATACGCAGCAGCAAGCCCAACAACAGCCTATGCCAGGGCAAGATTACGAGCTGGCAACGCAAATTTCGCTGGAAGAGGCTTACCATGGCACTACGGTAGATTTGAGTTTTAATGTGCCTGAATACGATGCACAAGGCCAATTGAAGCGTGTGCCACACAGCTTTAAAGCGCGCATCCCCAAAGGCATGACCAACGGTCAAAAAATGCTATTACGTGGCAAGGGTGGCAAAGGTTTTCATGGTGGCAAAGACGGTAATTTGTACTTGAACATTAGTTTTATTCCGCATAAATTGTTTCGCGTACTCAATCATGATTTATACATTGATGTGCCACTAAGCCCGTGGGAAGCCGCATTGGGAGCGGTCATAAAAGTGCCAAGTATGAGTGGCGCGGTGAACTTAAAAATACCCGCAGGCGCTAAAAGTGGCCAAAAAATGCGTATTAGTAAGCGGGGCTTGCCTAAACACAACCAAGAGCATGGTGATCTGTTTGCGGTAACACAAATAGCTGTGCCTACCAATTTAAGTGATAAAGAGCGCGAATTGTTTAAAGCGCTAGCAGACGCCTCAACGTTTAATCCACGCAAAAATTTTGACTAGGAGACATATGATGAGCTACCAAACTTTGATGGTGCATTTGCCTATTGGGCATGCAAATGCAGATTTACTACACATCACACGCAGCCTTGCAGAGCAACTAAATACTCACGTAATTGGCATTATGGTTGGCCAGCCAACGCAGATGATTTATGGAAAAGGCTACGCAGCGCTAGATTTTTTTGATAAAGAAGAAGCGCATATAGAACAAAAAATAACTGAATCTGAAGCGCAGTTTCATGAGGTATTTAAGGGGTTTTCTAACACTATAGAATGGCGAAGTACTATTACAAGAGAGCCGATGGCGGGCTATATTGTGGCAGAGGCTTGTAGTGCCGATATTATCGTAACAAGCGTAGCCCCTAGTGATTTTTATGAAGGCCCTAATGCGGTAAACGCAGGTGAAATTATTATGCAAGTAGGGCGGCCAGTCATCGTTATGCCACATGCTATAAAAAACCTTAAGCTAGAAAATATTTTAATAGGTTGGAAAGATACGCGTGAGGCTAGGCGGGCGATTGCGGATGCTTTGCCCTTATTAAAAATAGCTAAGCAAGTAACCGTGCTTGCAATTACTGATGAGGACGAGAAAGCATCCGCTACAAAACGTCTTGATGAGGTGCTGGCATGGTTAAAATCGCATGGCGTGGCGGCACAGCCTGTGGTCTCAATTGCGGTAGATACCGACGCCACGCAGTTAATTTCAATCGCCAAGCAACAGGGCGCAGATATTGTGGTTGCAGGTGCTTATGGGCATAGCCGCTTACGCCAATGGGTGCTGGGTGGTGTGACTAACGATTTGCTGCAGCGTGCTGATTTATGCTCGCTTTTATCGCACTAGATGTTTTTGGTAACTGCCATGAATATTGAATATAGCGAATTAATGTGGCTGGATGAGCAGCACGAAGTGTCGCTCGACGACCTGGTGGAGCTATCAGGACTATCGCTGCAAGAGTTGCAACTGCTAGTGGAAAACGGCGCGCTTGTTCCCAATAACTTAACTTCAAACACTTGGCATTTCAGCAGTCATTGCATTGTGTCTATACGCACGTTATCGCGGCTTAAGCAAGATTTTGAGCTAGAGCAAAACGCATTAGGGTTGATGCTGGTTTTTTTGGAGCGTATTCGTAAGCTAGAGTTTAAATTGCGCGAGCTAAATCAGAAAAAGGCTAAATAAAGGGTTGAATAAAATGTTGAATATAACCGAGCAATGTAGTGAATTAGTAAATCAACAACAAGGCAAAGCCAATCACGCACAATTACAGCTACTAAAAAGCCTCGTTTGCGGCATTACGAATGCTTTGCGCTTAAGGCGTTCTAACTTTTAATCATAATGGATAAAGCCGCCAATGTTGATGCGCCATTAAGCTTGGCAGGCTTATCAGACGCGCTAGCTCTAAATCGACTAAAAGAAGAAGGCTATAACGATTTGCCATCGGCCAAGCCACGCAGTGTGTTTGCCATTGCGTTTTCAGTGGCTCGCGAGCCTATGTTTATGCTGTTGGTGGCTTGCGGTGCTATTTATTTATTGTTAGGAAATAGACAAGATGCTCTGATGTTGCTTGGTTTTGTGTTTGTGGTTATGGGCATAACGTTTTTTCAAGAACGCAAAACTGAGCGGGCGTTAGATGTTTTGCGTAATCTTTCAAGCCCGCGCGCTTGTGTATTGAGAGGCGGCATACAGCAACGCATTCCAGGGCGCGAAGTGGTGCGTGGCGACATTGTAGAGCTGGTGGAAGGTGACCGCGTTCCTGCTGATGCCATTCTACTGCAATGCAGCAGCATGACGGTGGATGAATCTTTGCTGACGGGGGAATCGGTCGCCGTGCGTAAGCAGGCTAGTGAAATTGCTCCGCAGGCAATGGGCGCGCCAGGTGGCGATGATTTGCCTTATGTGTTTTCTGGAACTTTGGTAGTGCAGGGCAAAGGCACAGCGCAGGTGTTATCTATAGGTACAAACACGGCCATCGGTCGCATTGGTAGCGCGCTTGCGTCTATTGCGCCAGAAACAACGCATATCAAGTTAGAAATTGATAGGGTGGTTAAAATTGCCTCGTGGTCTGGGTTTGCGCTGGCTGGCTTTGTGGCGCTGTGGTACGGCGCCATGCGCGGTGATTGGTTGAATGGGTTTTTGTCGGGCATCACGCTCGCCATGGCGCTGCTACCTGAAGAATTACCCGTAGTATTGACGATTTTTCTGGGGCTTGGTGCTTGGCGTATGGCGCAAAAAAACGTGCTAACACGGCATGTGCCAGCCATAGAAATGTTAGGCGCAGCCACTGTGTTATGCGTAGATAAAACGGGTACGCTCACGCAAAACAAAATGGCCATGGCACAGCTTTGTGCAAGCGATTTGATGTTTGAAGTAGAAGAAGCGCAAGCATCTAGTTTCCCAGAAACATTTCATGAAGTGCTTGAGTTTGCAGTGTTGGCAAGCCATAGAGACCCGTTCGACCCAATGGAAATAGCGATTCGAGAATGTGGGCTAAAACTACTCGCAGGCACGCAACATTTACACGGTACTGAACAATTGCAAGGCGAATGGCAATTAGTAGAAGATTACCCGCTTACCAAAGAGCTGTTGGCCATGTCACGTGTGTGGCAATCGCCAGACAATTCACAATACATAATAGCCGCCAAAGGCGCGCCAGAAGCCATTATCGACTTGTGTCATCTTAATGCCGATACGACACAAAAAATCATACAGCAAGTCAATACGCTGGCAGAAAAGGGTTTGCGTGTGTTGGCTGTGGCGAAAGCAAAGTTTTCAAAACAAACGCTACCAGAAATTCAACATGATTTTGCGTTTGAATTTATTGGGCTAATCGCCTTGGCAGACCCGATTCGACCCACTGTCTCCGCCGCCATTAAAGAAGCGCACACCGCTGGCATACGTGTGGTGATGATTACGGGCGATTACCCCGCAACCGCCATGAATATTGCGCGCCAGATTGGTTTGCAATCGCCTGATGTGGCTCTTACTGGCCAAGCGCTTAGTCAGCTTGGTGATATTGATCTGCAAATTCGCATTAAGACAGTCAACATATTTTGCAGGGTTGTGCCAGAGCAAAAACTTAAGCTAGTGAATGCGTTTAAAGCAGATGGCGAAATTGTCGCCATGACAGGCGATGGCGTGAACGATGCGCCTGCACTTAAAGCCGCCCACATAGGCATCGCCATGGGCGGGCGCGGCACGGATGTGGCACGAGAATCGGCCTCGCTAGTGTTGCTGGATGATGATTTTGGTTCTATTGTGGCTGCGGTAAAGCTTGGTCGACGTATTTTTGATAATCTGAGCAAAGCCATTGCCTTTATTGTGGCGGTACATATACCTATTATCGGCTTAACGCTTATCCCCATGGTGCTAGGCTGGCCTGCCGTGTTTATGCCCGTGCATATTCTTTTTTTACAACTCATCATAGACCCAGTTTGCTCTATTGTTTTTGAAGCAGAGCCAGAAGAGGCAGATGTGATGCACAGACCGCCACGTTTAAGCAGTGCGCGATTATTCGATTACAAAATAATGCGGCATGGTTTACTGCAAGGTGCGCTGCTGCTAGTGGTGGTGTTGGCAATATTTGGTTTTACACTTTACCGCGGAATGGGCGCTGATGAAGCGCGCGCCCTCACTTTTACAACGCTGGTCCTTGCTAGTATAGGCTTGATATTCACCAATCGCTCTTGGTCAAAATCTGCGTGGGCAACTCTACAATCACCCAACCCAGCCTTATGGTGGGTGACTTTCAGCGCTTTGGCACTACTTGCTTTGGTGGTGTTTTTGCCAGTGCTAAGTAACTTATTTTCATTTAGCAAGTTACACGCGGATGATGTTGCACTATGCGCCCTGATAGGCATTGCAACATTTGCATTGTTTGAGATTTTTAAAGGGTTTAAAGTATCACGCTTATAACCTTAACATAACTGTGACATTGCTACTTTGAAATTAACCAGAATAAACCAAATAATGATTAAAAGTGAGGGGGGGTTTAACAGCCCATCACCACAAGCACAATTAAAGCAATTGAACAAATGGAAATGTGCGTTGAATATCTAGTTGATTAAAATAGATAATTTGATAATTGCGGAGCGCTCCACATTACAGCTAGGCACAAAAAAGCCCCACATTTCTGCAGGGCTTTCTATTTATATGGCTCCTCGACCTGGGCTCGAACCAGGGACACACGGATTAACAGTCCGTTGCTCTACCGGCTGAGCTATCGAGGAATCGGTAGTACTTGTGAAGGCGTGATAATACTGGCTTAGCGCTTTTTGGTCAATCATTTACGCGTATAATTTAGTAGTTAAATGATGAATAAACATAAAATTTTTTTAAATGGTGCAGCCGTAGTTATAGGCTTACTGTTTATATTACCTTTTTTAATATCTATGCAACGTATTTGCGCAAGGTAGAAAAATTAGCAAGCGAGAAACTAGGGCAGCCTGTGGTTATTCAATCAGTACATTTATTTCTGCTGCCAAGCCCGCGTATGGCAGCTGATGGGGGTGACAATGCTTGATATTTCAGTACCATGGTGGGAGCTGGTTGTAAGAGGCATAGTGGTATATATGTTTTTGATTATAGTACTACGCCTTACGGGAAAGCGACAAATTGGTCAGCTTTCACCTTTTGATTTAGTACTTTTGTTGATACTCTCGAATGCGGTTCAAAATTCAATGAATGCTGGCGATAATTCATTGGTGGGTGGCTTAATAACTGCTACTACGCTGATTGCAGCAAATTATATAGTGGGCCTAATTACATTTAAAAGTAAAAAGCTTGAAGAAATTATTGAAGGCAGGCCACAAGTGCTTATTCACGATGGTAAGCTGTTTGAAGAAGTGATGAATGAAGCAAAATTAACACGGCATGAATTAGATTCTACTTTGCGGCAGTCGGGTTATTTTGAAATTAAAGAAGTAAAACTAGCCATATTGGAAAATAACGGTAGAGTGACAGTGCAAGGTTATGAAAAACCTTAAGGTAACCTTTAAGCTATTATATGGCAATAAAAAAGCGCTTCGAGACGCGCTTTTTTATTGGGTAAACTAAAAATACTGGCTTAATTTAGTGCGTTTTCAATTCTATCTAAAGCAACACGTAAATTATCCATACTGGTAGCGAAAGAAATACGGAAATAGCCTTCCGCGCCAAATGCAGAGCCTGGCACAACTGCAACATCAAACTTTTCCAGCAAGTATTCAGCCAACGCCATATCAGTCGCTGCGCTAATTTTGCCAGATTTGTGTAAAGTTGCGATGGCTTCGCGTGCATCGGGGAAAGCATAAAACGCCCCACCTGCCATTAGGCAGCTTAAGCCTGGCAAAGCGTTAAAGCGATCTACCACGTATTGATGCCGCTCTTTAAACGCGGTTACCATGGGTTTAATACAGTCTTGCGAGCCACTTAACGCGGCGACTGCCGCATGTTGTGAAATAGAGGTTGCGTTGCTGGTGGATTGGCTTTGCAGAATTTCCATGGCTTTGATAATGTAAGCAGGGCCAGCGGCGTAACCAATGCGCCAACCCGTCATAGAATACGCCTTAGAAACACCGTTAAGCACGATGCAGCGGTCTTTTAAGGCTGGTGCAGCGTTGAGAATATTGTAAAACTTATCGCCCGTTAAATTCACGTGTTCATACATGTCATCCGTGGCCACTAGAACATGTGGATATTTAAGTAGCACTTCTCCCAAAGCTTGTAGCTCAGCTAAGGCGTATACCGCTCCAGTAGGGTTAGAGGGCGAGTTGAACATCACCAGTTTAGTTTTGGGCGTAATCGCCGCTTCTAACTGCGCGGGCAGCAGCTTAAAGCCTTGTTCAATGCCGCAATCAATAATCACAGGCACCGCTTCTGCCACCAAAGCAATATCGGCGTAGCTTACCCAATACGGCGCAGGTACAATCATTTCATCGCCTTTATTGAGCACGGCTAAACACAAGTTGAATATTGTTTGCTTACCACCCACGCCTACAATCACTTCGTTTAGCGCATAATCAAAACCATTTTCGGTTTTAAATTTATTCACAATGGCTTGTTTTAGCGCAGGGATGCCGCTTACAGGCGTATATTTAGTATAGCCAGCATTAATCGCGGCAATAGCGGCATCTTTAATGTGCTGTGGTGTGTCAAAATCTGGCTCGCCTGCCGCCAAACCAATAATAGGACGGCCTTCAGCCTTATATTTAGCGGCTTTAGCAGTGATGGCAAGGGTAGGGGATTCTTTAATAGATTGCACGCGTTGGGATAAAACACGGCTTTGTGAAACTAAGTTGCTCAAAATAATTCCTAAAATTAGCTTTTTTACATAAAAAACATAATTTTACAGAAAAAAATTAGTTTTACTAAAAAAACTTGATTTAGAAAAAACAAGCTTAAAAAAACTAGGCTTAGAAAAATATGATTTCAGCTTAATGTAACGCAGGCGCCTCGCCTGCAAGCATTCTTACCTAAACAAGGTTAGCCTTGCAGGCGAAGGCGCCTGCGCTACATAAAATCAGCTTGGCGCTTGCGCTACAGAAAAACTAGCAAGTTTTGTCGCAACCCAACATATCTGTGTATTCAGCCGCTAAGTTTTTATCAATATCAGTCAGGGCTAGCTGAATACGGTGCATTTCAGCGGTGTCTCCTCGTGTTTTAGCCAATGCGCCAAGTCGCATGAGTGCGTCATAGTTAGCATTTTCTTGGCTTAATGCCTGTTTGTAAGCCTTTTCGGCCAGCTTAGTTTTGCCAGAGTTCTCAAGCCCAACACCTAACGCATACCATGCTTCTGTATTCTTTGGCTCGGCTTGTGTCCACTTTTCGGCTACTTGCATTAGCTTTGGCCAATCTTGGCGCGATTCTGGTACGGCAACTTGCATGTAAAATGGTTTTTTGTCTTCCTCTTCCTCCCAAAGCGCTTTACCAGAAATAGGGAAAGTGGAGGTTTCAGTTTGCTTCTCAAGTATATCAAGCCACTCAATCGGCAAGGCAAAATGAATGCTACCTGCACGCCCAGCGGTTTTAAAAGTGTTGATGCCAACCAAATTGCCTTCCATGTCAAATAAGCCGCTACCGCTAGCACCCATGCTAAATTTGGCGGTGCTACGAATCACTTTGCCCTGATCTGAATCAAACAAAGCTTTAACGCTGCCGCTTGAGGTAAGCGGGGCGGGCACGCCATTAGAGTGTCCAAACGCGACAATTTCTTGCCCGCGTTTTAAATCGGTGCTTTTGCCAATTGGGGCGGGCGTAAATGGCAAGGGCGCGGTAGTAACCAAACATAAATCATGCCAAGCATCGGCTTTTACCGAGTTAATGCTGTAAGTGTCTTCGCCGCGAGAAATCCACGGCTCTTTAGTAGAGCGAAAAACATGGCAATTGGTGAGCACTTTATCTTTACCCACCACCACGCCAGAGCCATAAGCCAAGCCGCCTGTGGCATTGTGGCCACGGATTAAAACAATGCTGGTATAAGCGGCGTAAAGCTTGGCCTTATCAAAAGCAAACGCAGGTTGAATGGCTGCTAGTAAAGCAGCGGTGACTATTAAAACGCGCATGTTGTATCCCCGATTTTAAAAATGAATTTTATTCCCTAGTGACTGACTAAAACCTTGAAACAAAGTTCGCATGAACTTATGAGTTAAAGCCTGTTAAAATTCAATGTTGCGTTAAAACTAATCATTCATATAGATTGAAAAAAGTGTTTGCCACCTTCCCCAATAGTAAATATCAGCTACACCAGCCTTTTCAGCCTGCGGGCGACCAACCTGCGGCAATTGATAAGCTTACGCAGGGCATTAACGATGGGCTAAAGTTTCAAACTTTGCTTGGCGTAACGGGCAGTGGCAAAACTTATACCATGGCTAATGTCATTGCCAGACTTGGTCGACCAGCCATTGTGATGGCGCCGAATAAAACGCTGGCAGCGCAGTTGTATAGTGAGTTTCGTGAGTTTTTCCCGAATAATTCGGTAGAATATTTCGTCAGTTATTACGATTATTATCAGCCCGAAGCCTATGTGCCTTCGCGCGATATGTTTATTGAGAAAGACTCCAGCATCAACGAGCACATTGAGCAGATGCGGCTCTCAGCAACCAAAGCCCTATTAGAGCGCGAAGATAGCATCATTGTGGCAAGCGTGTCGGCGATTTATGGGATTGGCGACCCTTCTGAGTATCACGGCATGGTATTGCACCTAAAACAAGGCGATAAACTAAGCCGCGATGAGGCGATACAGCGCTTAATCGGTATGCAATATGACCGCAATGATTTTGATTTTAGCCGTGGTAATTTTCGTGTGCGCGGCGATGTGATTGATATTTTCCCTGCCGAAAATAACGAGACAGCAGTGCGCTTAAGTTTGTTTGATGACGAGGTGGATGCAATCACTTTATTTGATCCTCTAACTGGACAAATATTTAATAAAATTCAACGGTTTACCATCTATCCTTCAAGTCATTACGTAACATCGCGCGAGGCTACAATTAAGGCGGTGGAAAAGATTAAACATGAGCTGGTTGACCGCGTCGCTCATTATATAAAAGAGGGCAAATTGGTCGAAGCGCAACGTATCGAGCAACGCACACGTTTTGACCTAGAAATGCTCAACGAAATTGGCTTTTGCAAAGGCATCGAGAACTATTCGCGCCATCTCTCTGGCCGCAATGCTGGCGATCCGCCACCAACCTTGATTGATTACTTGCCCGATAACGCGCTGATGATTATCGACGAAAGCCATGTGACCGTACCGCAAATTGGCGGCATGTACAAAGGCGATTGGTCGCGCAAAACTAACTTAGTCGATTACGGCTGGCGGCTGCCTTCTGCGCTGGATAATCGGCCACTTAAGTTCGAGGAATTTGAGCGCATAATGCGCCAAACCGTGTTTATAAGCGCCACGCCAGCCGATTACGAAAAAAATCATCAACAGCAAGTGGTAGAGATGATCGCTCGGCCAACGGGCTTGATAGATCCTGAAATTACCGTGAAGCCAGCCGATACGCAAGTGGATGATTTGCTGGGGGAAATTAAGCTGCGCGTGGCAGTAGGTGAGCGCGTTCTGGCGACCACGCTCACAAAGCGCATGGCGGAGGATTTAACCGATTATTTGGCCGAACATGGTGTAAAAGTGCGTTATTTGCATAGTGATATTGATACGGTTGAACGCGTAGAGATTATTCGCGATTTGCGCTTAGGTGAGTTTGATGTGCTGGTTGGCATTAACCTGCTGCGCGAGGGCTTGGATATTCCTGAAGTTTCCTTGGTTGCGGTTTTAGATGCAGATAAAGAAGGCTTTTTGCGCTCTGAACGCAGCCTAATTCAAACCGCAGGCCGCGCAGCGCGCAATATTAACGGCAAAGTGATTTTTTATGGCAACCGCATCACGCGCAGCATGGGCTTGGCGATTGACGAAACCAATAGACGAAGAAAAATACAAACAGCTTTTAACGAGGCGAATAATATCACCCCAATGGGCATCACCAAGCGCGTAAAAGACATGATAGACGGCGTGTATGATAAAGACGAAGCACAGCGAGAGCGCAAAGCGGCACAAGATCAAGCCAATTATGAATCCTTAAGCGAAAAACAAATTGTAAAAGAAATGAAACGCCTAGAAAAAGCCATGCATGAAGCCGCCAAAAACCTGGAATTTGAAAAAGCCGCCGATTTTAGAGACCATCTTAAACAGTTGCGAGTGAAATTTTTTGGGGCAGAAATGCCAGATTTAATAGGCTAACATCAATGGCCAATTACCGCCGTAATGCAGCCTGTAGGGTGGGTAACTGGTTACCCACGCGTTGCAATGGTGAAATTTGCAACTACCGCGTGGGTTCAAGAACCCACCCTACAAAACCGTGTAGGAGCGACGCCCTCGTCGCGAAGCCATGTTGCAATCGCGGTTATACAATAGACGCACAGAAAATAAATTGATTAATACACGCTTTTAAACTATAATCGCGTCCTTTCAAACCCTTGCCACACTGTTCCGTTAATTCGGTCGCATATCAGGTGGCTTTAACCAAAAGGAGATTTCATGCGACATTATGAAGTAGTTTTTATCGTCCATCCAGATCAAAGCGAGCAAGTACCTGCGATGATCGAGCGCTATCGCGCTATGATTACTGCTAGCGGCGGTGCCATGCACCGTTTAGAAGATTGGGGCCGTCGTCAGTTGGCTTACCCCATTCAAAAAATCCACAAAGCCCATTACGTTTTAATGAACATCGAGTGCAATCAAGCCACATTAGATGAGCTTGAGCATGGCTTTAAATTTAACGATGCCGTGATTCGCCATTTAACAATGGGTACTAAAGTTGCAGCAGTTGCACCTAGCCCAATGATGAAAGAAGAGAAATCTAGATCAGTGCTTAGTCGAGATGCAGCGCCTGCGGCTACACCAGCGCCAGTAGCCGCACCAGCAGTAGTTGCTGAGGTTACGGCAGCAGCATAATTGAATAGCTTGGTGTTAAGTGGTGTTGCTGTTCATATAGAGCCAATACGCTACACACCAGCAGGCATACCGTTGTTAAGTTTTGTGTTGCAACATGCTTCAGAACAAATAGAAGCAGGCTTAAAAAGAAAAGTGGTATGTGAAGTGAACGCGGTTGCTCTAGGCGACTTAGCGAAAATAAGCATTCAAATTGGCGATAATATGAAAGCCAAAGGCTTTTTAGCCAAACGTAGCGCAAAAAGTACACAACTGGTTTTACATATTGAACATATTAAGTTAGAAAAAATTTAGCTTAAAAAATATTAGGAGTTACACCATGGCAAGAGAAATGTATAAACGCCGCCGCTACTGCCGTTTCAGCGCAGAAGGCATTAAAGAAGTAGATTACAAAGATGTGGATTTACTGAAAGACTTCATCTCAGAAAACGCAAAAATTATTCCAGCCCGTATGACTGGTACAAAAGCCAGATATCAACGCCAACTGACAACCGCAGTAAAACGCGCGCGCTTTTTGGCCTTGTTACCATACACAGATAAACACCCTGGTTAATTTTTAGGGCTAAGGAGAAAATTATGCAAATTATTTTATTAGAAAAAGTCGCTAACCTAGGCATTTTGGGCGATATTGTAAAAGTGAAAGATGGCTTTGGCCGTAACTTTTTAATCCCACAAGGCAAAGCAAAACGCGCTACAGAAACAAACAAAGCCGAGTTTGCAGCCCGCCGTGCAGAGCTTGAGAAACAACAAGCCGACATTTTAACTGCCGCAACTGCGCGTGGTGAAAAGTTAGCTGGTTATGTACTAACTGTAGCGCAAAAAGCAGGTGTTGATGGCCGCTTATTCGGCTCTGTAACAAATGGCGACATCGCTGAAGGCCTTGTAGCTGCTGGCTTTGACGTGGCTAAATCATTGGTGCGTATGCCTACAGGCCCACTTAAAACGATTGGTGATCATGCCGTAACGGTGGCATTGCACCATGACGTAACTGTAGATATTACCGTGACTGTGGTTGCAGAAGCTTAAGTTTTAAATTTTATTAAAAAAGGCTACTTCGGTAGCCTTTTTTATTGGGTAACCAATTTGTGTTACCCATAATATGGGTTAATTTAGTACAATTACTACGCACTGTAATCAGTGTGTAGTTTTATTTTTTCGAAATGAAAATGTTAATAAGGTACAAAATTAAAATGATTTCCACGGATGACGAATTTAAACTTTTAGCACTTTTAAAAGGTATAGAAGAGCTTGAATCCAATTTTCCTGAAATTAATTCACAAGACATCAACATTTTTGAAGCAGCTGGTTTGGTAAGACAAGAAATTAGGCATTCTAAGGCGCTGGCTTTTTTATTTAAACCCAATGAAAGCCACAGGCTCGGTGATAAGTTTTTTAAAAAGCTAATTACTCATTCTACGGTTTCTGATACTTTTAAAAAATCTTATGATAGCAACCATCCTAGCGCATTTAAAATGGCTATTACTGATTTTGAAGATTTAATTGTAAGGCCTGAGGATATGCAAATTGATATTCTTATGTGGTCACCGAGAAATAAAGTTGTTCTTGCAATTGAAAATAAAGTAGGAGCCAGTGAAGGTGATAATCAACTTACCCGTTATAAAAATAAAATAATTAACGATGAGAGATTTAAAGGATACAGCCGTGTATTAATATATTTAACACCAGAAGGAGATAGCAGTTCAAGTGATGTGTGGATACCGATAAGCTATAAACTAATTATTGAAATACTTGAAGATTTAATTATTAAAAAAGCTACAAATGATGAAACTACTATGTTTATTAGCCACTACATTAAACTGATAAGGAAACACATTGTGAATGAAGAAGATGAAGAACTAAAGTCTGCATGTTTATCTTTATATGAGAAGCATAAATACATCATTGATTTAATTAATAAAATTACTGATTTAGGTGGCTCGGTAAGTGAAGCAATTAAAAACTTTAGTAAGCAACCTGACAATCCACTTGTCGTTAATGCATCAACTAATAGTTGGTTGTCCTTTACCCCTAAAGACCTTCATGAAAATATGCAAGATATAGTCTTAACAAGACAATGGCACAAGCAAAATAAACCGGTAGTATTTTTTTACAATTTCTATGACGACAAAATTAAACTTGTTATTGAAGTTGGACCAATAGCAAACTTAGATGTAAGAAATAAATTAGTTACCGCTTTATTTAAACATCTGCTTGGAATTGATAAATCAGCTAATTCAAACACTTACACAAGAATTTGGTCAAAGATTGAAAAAATTAACGCTAATGTTGATATAGAAGAAATAAGTTCAGAACAATTAGAAAAACATATGGATACTTTATTTAAACAGGCTATTAGCCTCACTCCAAAGATAGTTGAAGCACTTAAAGAAGTTTTTCCATCTGATGCAGGTTAACCGCTACCTCACCAAATCTCGCTTCAAGCTTGCGGTTGAATGCCCAACTAAACTTTTTTATTTGGGAAAACCTAGAGAATATCGCGACAACATGCAAGAAAATGCATTTTTGGCCATGCTGGCAGAGGGCGGTTATCAGGTAGGTGCACTAGCGAAGTTGCGTTACCCTGATGGCATTGAGGTTTATGAAAAAACGCATACCGAGGCTTATGCTAAAACGCTGGAGTATTTAAGCCGCGATTCAGTTGTGCTATTTGAGCCTGCTATTTTAGTAGGCCATTTTTTTATCCGCATTGATATTCTAATTAAAAATGGCAACCGCTTTGAGTTGATTGAGGTGAAAGCCAAATCTTATGATTCCATGAAGCCTGAAATTGAAGGCGCGCGGGGCGGTATTAAATCTGGTATATTGCCTTACATTCAAGATGCGGCTTTTCAAACTTGGGTGTTGCAGCAAGCTTTTCCGAATGCGGAAATTACTACAGCCTTGATGATGCCAGACAAAGCGCATAGCTCAGAAGTAGATGGTATTAATCAGATGTTCAAAATTGGCGAGCGTTCAAGTGTTGAGGTTAATGTTCCGTCAGAAATTGACGCCAAACAGCTTGCAGAAACCTTGCTCACCAAAGTGAATGTTGATGCTTATGTGGCGCAGGTATTGGGCTCACCAATCAATTACCCCAATGGTTCTGCCATGTTGAGTGATGTTGCCAAAGCATGGGCAACAGCTTACCAAAATGATGAAAAAATTACTCCTGCCATTGGCGCGCAATGCGGTGCTTGCCAGTTTAAAGCGCCAATTGGCGACACACTCAAAAGTGGTTTCCATGAATGCTGGCAACAAGCCAATGACTGGACAGAGCAAGACTTTGCTGGTGGTACTGTACTGGATTTGTGGAATTTTAGGGGAAAACAGCAGCTAATTGACCAAGGGATTTACAAGATTAACCAAGTGAATCGTGGTGACATTGGCACGTTCGACGATGAGGCAAGCGAGGTGGGGTTAAGTCGTATGCAGCGTCAATGGTTGCAAGTTGGCGGCATTCCAAAAGATTCTGATTGTGGTAGTTATTATTTTGACAAAAGCTACGCCCGAGCAAATATGAGCAACTGGCAATATCCTTACCATTTTATTGATTTTGAAACTTCGGCTGTGGCACTGCCTTTTCATGCAGGGATGCGTCCTTACGAGCAGGTGGCGTTTCAATTTTCGCATCATGTGATGGAGGCGGACGACAGTGTGCGACACGCTGGCGAGTTTATTTGTGTTAAACAAGGCGTGTTCCCCAACTATGATTTTGCTAGGGCGCTCAAAGCTGAATTGGAACAAGATAATGGTACGGTATTTATGTGGAGCCACCATGAAAACACGATACTTTCGACCATTTTGCGGCAGCTTTCCAAAGACCAGAATCCACCTGATGATGTTGAAAACTTAAGTGCTTTTTTAAAAACGTTGATTAAAGGTGGCGAGCGGGAAATGGTGGATTTATGCACGTTTGCAGAAAAAGCGTTTTTCCACCCCGATACCAAAGGCAGTAACTCTATCAAGCAAGTGTTGCCAGCCATTCTCAAGGTTTCACCTATTCTGCGTGAAATTTATAGTAAGCCAATCTATGGCGCGCCAAATGGCATCCCAAGCATAAACTTTGCCTCCGATGCAGGATTTATATGGGTTGATATTACAACTGACAACTCTGTAACCGATCCTTATGCGCGCCTTAAGCAGTATGCTAAAGATTTATTGCCCGATGACATCGGAGATGAAACAAGTATTATTGCTGATGGCGGTGCGGCTGCAACTGCCTATGCCAAATTGCAGTTTGAAGATATGAGCCAAGTTAGTCGTGACAAAGTGATTGCCGCATTATTACGTTACTGCGAGCTAGATACCTTGGCTATGTTAATGATAGTGCAGGCTTGGCAACATGATTGTAGCAAAGCTTAAACGCTTAAAAAATGGCTACAGCAGCACAGTAAGGTTGGGTATAATCACCCCATGGCTGACGAACAATTAGATTCACTTAAACTCCCCCCACATTCTATCGAAGCAGAACAATCCGTCATTGGCGGATTGCTTTTGGAGAATGAGGCTTTAGATAAAATTGCCGATATTTTAAGCGCGCAAGATTTTTATCAGCATGATCACAAAACCATATTCCAGCACATCGGCAAGCTAATCGAGCATAATCGTCCTGCCGATATTGTGACGGTGGCAGAGTCGTTGGAGAGCACGGCGGAGCTGTCAGCCGTAGGTGGTATTGCCTATTTAGGCGCGCTGGCGCAAAATACGCCGACAGCCGCCAATATTCGCCGTTATGCAGAGATTGTGCGTGAGCGCGCCATTATGCGTAAGCTGGTGGTAGTGGGTAGCGGTATCGCTGAAAGCGCCTACAGCCCCAACGGGCGTGATGCACAGCAGCTATTAGATGAAGCTGAATCGAAGATTTTCCAAATTGCCGAAGGCGGGCAGCGCAGTGGGCAAGGTTTTCAAGATATTAAAGTGCTATTGCCACAAGTGGCAGAGCGCATTGACATGCTGTTCTCGCGCGATAATCCATCGGATGTGACGGGCATTCCAACAGGTTTTAGCGATTTAGATAGCATGACATCTGGCTTTCAAGGCGGCGATTTAATCATCGTGGCAGGGCGGCCTTCCATGGGTAAAACCGCGTTTTCGCTCAATATTGCCGAAAATGTGGCGCTGGATACTGGCTTGCCAGTAGCGGTGTTCTCAATGGAAATGGCCTCAACCCAGCTTGCCATGCGGATGATAGGCTCGGTAGGGCGCTTAGACCAGCACCGTATGCGTACAGGGCGGCTTGAGGATGAAGATTGGGAAAAACTCACCACAGCATTAGGCAAGCTGAACGAAGCACCCATTTTTATTGACGAAGGCGCAGCATTAAGCAGCTTTGACGTGCGTGCAAGGGCGCGCAGATTGCATCGCCAAACAGGCAAGCTCGGCTTAATCGTGGTGGATTACTTGCAACTTATGTCTGCACCTGCTGGCAGGCAAGGCGAAAATCGTGCGACAGAGATTTCAGAAATTTCACGCTCACTTAAAGCGCTTGCCAAAGAGCTGGATGTGCCTGTGGTCGCACTTTCTCAGCTTAATCGTAGTGTGGAGCAGCGCCCAGATAAGCGTCCAGTCATGAGCGATTTGCGAGAATCGGGCGCAATTGAGCAAGATGCTGATTTGATTTTATTTATCTACCGCGATGAAGTGTATAACCCCGATAGTGTGGATAAAGGCACCGCCGAAATCATTATCGGCAAACAGCGTAACGGCCCAATTGGCCGCGTAAAACTGACGTTTATTGGCGAGCACACTCGCTTCGAGAATTATGCCAATGCGGGTTATATGGCTGATAATTACTAATGCGCTTTAATTAAACCCAGTATGAATTTAACCCAGCATGGCAAAAGCTAAAACTATCTACAGCTGCACAGAATGCGGTGCTGCCGAGCCGAAATGGCAAGGCCAATGTCCAAGTTGCATGAGCTGGAATACACTGGTTGAAAGCATCGAAGAATCTAGCACCTCAACCAACCGCTACGCCAATAAATTCGAGGGTTTAGCGGCATCTAGCCAGTTGCAAAAAATAAGCAGCATTAAAGCCGCCGAAATTGAGCGCATACCTACAGGCATTAGCGAGTTCGATCGTGTGCTAGGCGGCGGCTTAGTGGAGGGCGGCGTGGTGTTGATTGGCGGCGACCCTGGCATTGGCAAATCCACGTTGTTGTTGCAGGTTTTATGTCATCTTGGCCAAAAAACAAATAAAAAGCCCGCTCAAGCCATTTATGTGAGCGGGGAGGAATCACCACAGCAAATCGCCATGCGCGCGAAAAGATTAGGGCTGGACGCTAGCGAAGTTGAGCTGTTGGCGGAAATTAACCTTGAGAAAATTCTCGCCACGTTACAAACGCACAAACCCAATATTGCGGTCATCGACTCCATCCAAACCGTGTATTCCGAGGCACTGCAATCCGCGCCTGGCTCGGTGGCGCAGGTGCGCGAATGTTCAGCGCAACTCACGCGTTTGGCAAAACAATTGGGCATTACGGTGATTTTGGTTGGCCACGTTACCAAAGAAGGCACGCTAGCAGGGCCGCGCGTGCTAGAGCATATTGTGGATACGGTGTTGTATTTTGAAGGCGATCAAAACTCGGCCTTTAGGCTCATTCGCGCCTTTAAAAACCGCTTCGGCGCGGTGAATGAGCTAGGCGTATTCGCCATGACCGAACACGGCCTGCGCGAAGTGGCGAATCCGAGCGCACTGTTTCTATCGCATCATGAAGGCCAAGTGGCAGGCAGTTGCATCACGGTGACTATGGAAGGTACGCGACCGCTGCTAATTGAGATTCAAGCTTTGGTGGATGAAAGTCATGCGCCCAGCCCAAAACGCTTGGCGACAGGCCTTGAACAGAACCGTTTAGCCATGCTGTTGGCGGTGTTAAATCGCCATGCTGGTATTCCATGCTTTGATCAAGATGTGTTTATAAATGCAGTCGGCGGCGTCAAAATTGCCGAGCCAGCAGTCGATTTAGCGGTGATACTATCAATCGTTTCTTCCTTAAAAAACAAACCATTAGATAATAAACTTATAGTATTTGGTGAGGTTGGTTTGGCAGGTGAAGTGCGTCCCGTGCAAGGCGGCCAAATGCGCTTAAAAGAAGCTGCAAAACTGGGGTTTACCAAAGCGATTGTGCCAAAAGCGAATGCGCCTAAAACTAAGATAGCAGGCTTAGAAGTGATTGCGGTGGAACGTTTGGAGCAAGCGTTGAATCAGCTTAGAAATAGTTGATATAATGGATGTCTCTAATTGTGCTATCAGGACCCGTACCAATCTCGCACTGCATCATTTATTTGCAGCATGTCGATTTTCAGCGAGAGTCGGAGAAATTGAAAGCGCAAATGCGGGACAGCCATTTGCAGCATTTTGGGAGGAAATTCTACAGAATTCGCTGGGTGTCGCAGTTCTAACTGTTGCAGCCCTTGAAAGTTATGCTAACGAGATGTACTTCGAAGGTTCAATTCTGAAACAGGGCTTGAATGCAGCGGCAGCAGCTGAGCTTGCCGAAATTATTGACAGGGAATCCATACTTACAAAGTATTCATTAGCACTTTCCATTTCTGCAGGCAAGAAACTTGATTTAGGACTTTCAGTCACTCAGAACGTAGATGCATTAATAAAACTTCGCAATGCGGTTGTCCATTTTCGACCTGAATGATTTGATGAGCAGGACAAGCACGAGAAGCTTTCAATTAGGCTCCATAATAAATTCAAGCCCTCAACGTTTCTTCCAAACGAGCTCGTATTCC
>JANMOP010000074.1:0-9962 GCA_031369365.1 Methylotenera sp. | reverse complement strand
GGTTGATATTCAATATATTAAAAATATTTACTTCTTGTTCATAATGGCTTCCGCCACGTTTCTAGGTGCTTCCGTGTAATGCTTAAATTCCATGCTGTAAGACGCGCGACCTTGAGACAGTGAACGCACGGTTGTTGAATAACCAAACATCTCAGCCAACGGCACTTCAGCACGAATCACTTTACCTGTAGCGTTATCTTCCATACCTTGAATAATACCCCGACGTGAAGACAAGTCGCCCATAATGTCGCCCATGTAGTCTTCAGGCGTTTCAATTTCTACCGCCATCATCGGCTCTAGTAATATTGGGTCTGCCTTACGCATACCATCTTTAAAGCCGATAGAGGCTGCCATTTTAAAGGCGTTTTCGTTTGAGTCAACGTCATGGTATGAGCCATCAAATAAAGTTACCTTGACATCAACCACTGGGAAGCCAGCTAAAACACCTGATGGGATGGTTTCACGTAAGCCTTTTTCAACCGCAGGAATAAACTCGCGTGGCACCGTGCCACCCTTAATCGCGTCGATGAATTCAAAGCCTTTGCCTGGTTCGTTAGGCTCCAAAATTAACCAAACGTGGCCATATTGACCTTTACCGCCAGACTGCTTAACAAACTTACCTTCAACTTCAACCTTTTTCTTAATCGCTTCACGGTATGCTACTTGTGGTGCGCCTACGTTGGCTTCTACACCAAATTCGCGTCTCATACGATCAACTAAAATCTCAAGGTGCAACTCGCCCATGCCTGAAATAATGGTTTGGTTGGTTTCTTCATCAGTTTTAACGCGGAAAGAAGGGTCTTCTTGCGCTAAACGGTTCAAAGCAACACCCATTTTTTCTTGGTCAACTTTTGTCTTTGGTTCTACCGCAACGTGAATGACTGGCTCTGGAAATATCATGCGCTCAAGAATGATTTCTTCATTCACTGCGCATAAAGTATCACCAGTGGTGGCATCTTTTAAACCAATGGCAGCAGCAATATCTCCAGCACGCACTTCAGTTAACGGTTCACGTGTGTTGGCATGCATCTGCACGATACGGCCAATTCGTTCTTTTTTGCCTTTAATCGGGTTGTAAACGGTATCGCCTGCGTTAATCACACCAGAATAAACGCGGAAGAAAATTAACTGACCCACGAACGGATCTGTCATAATTTTAAAGGCTAATGCAGAAAATTTTTCGTCATCTGAGGCTTTGAGGCGAATTTCATTACCATCACCATCTTCTGCTTTGGTGGGTGGAATATCAGTTGGTGCTGGCATCAATTCAATGACTTTATCCAGCATGGCTTGTACACCTTTGTTTTTAAAGGCTGAACCACACACCATAGGTACAATTTCAAAGGCAATGGTACGCATACGCAAACCTTTTAAAATTTCCTCTTCTGACAAGCTGCCTTCTTCAAGGTATTTGTTCATCAGCTCTTCATTGGCTTCAGCCGCAGCTTCTACCATGTTTTCGCGCCATTTATCGCATAATGCTTTTAAATCAGCTGGAATTTCACGGTAATCAAATTTCATGCCTTGAGATGCATCATCCCAATACACCGCTTTCATTTTGATTAAATCGACTACGCCTTCGAATTTATCTTCGGCACCGATAGGCACTTGCAACGGAACTGGATTGGCTTTGAGACGTGCACGCATTTGGTCGTACACTTTAAAGAAGTCAGCACCAGCACGATCCATCTTGTTGACGAACGCTAAACGTGGCACTTTGTATTTGTTGGCTTGGCGCCATACCGTTTCAGATTGTGGTTGCACACCGCCCACCGCACAATACACCATACATGCGCCATCTAGCACACGCATTGAACGCTCTACTTCAATGGTAAAGTCAACGTGGCCTGGGGTATCAATAATGTTAATGCGGTGTTGATCGAATTGTTTTGCCATACCAGACCAAAAGCAGGTAGTGGCCGCAGAGGTAATAGTAATGCCGCGCTCTTGCTCTTGTTCCATCCAATCCATGGTGGCCGCGCCATCATGTACTTCACCAATTTTATGGTTGACGCCTGTGTAGAAAAGAATACGTTCTGTTGTCGTTGTTTTACCAGCGTCAATATGCGCAGAAATACCAATGTTACGGTAGCGTTCAATAGGGGTTATACGAGCCACAATACTTTACCTTTGCTATCAATTCAATCTTAAATTCTTAAAGAGCGAGAAAACTAATTTACTAAACTTAACCTTCAGATTAAAACCTAAAGTGTGAGAATGCTTTATTCGCTTCTGCCATACGGTGCACTTCTTCACGTTTTTTCATGGCAGAACCACGGCCTTCCGAAGCTTCAATCAACTCAGCCGCTAAGCGTAAGCCCATTGATTTTTCACCACGTTTACGCGCAGCGTCACGCAACCAACGCATTGCCAACGCACTACGACGGCTTGGGCGCACTTCAACTGGGACTTGGTAGTTAGCACCACCAACACGGCGGCTTTTAACCTCAACCAGCGGACGTAGGTTAGTTAGCGCAAGGGTAAACACTTCTACCGCGTCTTTGCTAATCTTTGTGGTGATTTGATCAAATGCGCCGTATAAAATACGCTCTGCCACTGATTTTTTGCCACCAGTCATCAACACGTTTACAAACTTAGATACTTCTTGGCTACCAAATTTTGGATCTGGCAAAATAATACGTTTGGGAACTTCTCTACGTCTTGGCATAATTAACTCTTTTCTAAAATCTCTATTTTCATTTATGTTTTGCTAGCACCTGTCCAATTGAAGACATATTAGCAAGGCCTTTGGACGGCCGCTTTCAAAAATTTTACTAAGCTGCTTTAGCCGCTTTAGGACGTTTAGCGCCGTATTTAGAACGTGATTGCTTACGATCTTTTACACCAGCTGTATCCAAGCTACCACGCACCATGTGGTAACGCACACCAGGTAAATCTTTTACACGTCCGCCGCGCAATAGTACAACACTATGCTCTTGCAGGTTATGGCCTTCGCCACCAATGTAGCTAATCACTTCATAGCCATTGGTTAAACGCACTTTGGCTACTTTACGTAACGCAGAGTTGGGCTTTTTAGGCGTGGTGGTGTAAACACGCGTACACACGCCGCGTTTTTGTGGGCAAGCTTCAAGTGCTGGCACTTTACTTTTGGTGACCACTTTTGCGCGTGGCTTACGAATTAACTGATTGATGGTTGGCATTGCCTATAACCTCTACAAAAATTGATACTGCTTTTAACTAAAAATTTGATGCCTTATTAGTGACAATAAGGCTATTTGTGAAAAACCAAGCATTCTATTTAGCGCAGGCACATGTGTCAAGGGTTAAATTGTCTTGACACATTTTTATGCGCTTTAATTTACACAAATAGTTCTACTCAGCTGGCGTTTCCAAAACGACGGTTTCGCTTGCTGTTTCTAACATTTCCGTTGGCTCGCTAAATAGTGCTTCTGCCGCCGCCACCTGAGCTGATGGTGTTGGTGGTGTTAGCGCTGTTATCGCGGCACGCTTGCGCGCTTCATGATAAGCCAAACCTGTACCTGCTGGAATCAAACGACCCACAATGACGTTTTCTTTTAAGCCACGCAATTCATCACGTTTACCTAAAATCGCTGCCTCTGTAAGTACTCGCGTTGTTTCTTGGAAAGACGCTGCAGAAATAAATGAATCTGTCGACAAAGAGGCTTTTGTAATGCCAAGCAATACATACTCAAACTCGGCAGGACGCTTATCCTGTGCAACAATGTTTTCATTTTTTGCTAACAAATCAGCACGTTCTACTTGCTCGCCCATAATAAAGCTAGTGTCGCCTGCATCGGTTACACGTACGCGACGTAGCATTTGACGTACAATCACTTCAATGTGTTTGTCGTTAATTTTAACGCCCTGCAAACGATATACATCTTGCACCTCGTCAATTACATAACGCGCCAATGCTTCGCGGCCTTGCAAGCGCAAAATATCTTGCGGATCAGCTGGGCCATCGACAATGCTTTCACCTTTAGTCACCACTTGACCATCATGCGCGGTCACGTGTTTATCTTTAGGAATCAAGAACTCACTAACAACACCGTCTAAATCGGTGATTACCAAACGCTGTTTGCCTTTAGTATCTTTACCGAATGAAACCGTACCTGTAGTTTCTGCCAACATACCGGCATCTTTTGGTGAGCGCGCTTCAAATAGCTCGGCTACACGTGGCAAACCGCCTGTAATATCGCGAGTTTTAGATGATTCTTGCGGAATACGTGCAATCACTTCGCCCACACCTACTTCTTGACCGTCTTTTACCGTAATAATACAGCTCAACTGAAAAGTCACATTCACTGATTGATCGCCGCCAGCCACTTTCACTTCAACGCCGTTCGTATCAAGCAATTTAACTTGCGGGCGCAAACCTTTGGTTTGGCCTGCACGTTGTTTTGGATCAATCACCACTAATGATGACAAACCTGTCACGTCATCGATTTGTTTGGCAACGGTAATACCTTCTTCCACGTTTTCAAATTTGATGAAACCTGCGTACTCAGTAATGATGGGGCGTGTATGTGGATCCCACGTAGCAAGCGCTTGACCCGCTTTGACTACCTTACCATCAGTCACTGTCAATGTCGCGCCATAAGGCACTTTGTGACGTTCACGCTCGCGGCCATTATCATCCGCAATGAGTACTTCACCATTACGCGAAATTACAATTTGCTCTTTACGATTATTAGTCACGTAACGCATAGTAGAAGTAAAGCTCAATACACCGTTAGATTTACTTTCGACCGAGCTAACAGAAGCCGCACGCGACACCGCACCACCAATGTGGAAGGTACGCATGGTTAGCTGAGTACCAGGTTCGCCAATAGATTGCGCTGCAATCACGCCCACTGCTTCGCCCATGCTAATCAGTTTGCCACGACCAAGGTCGCGACCGTAACAATTAGCGCAAATACCGTAACGAGTATCGCAAGTGAGGGCTGTACGCACTTTTACTTCATCTACACCAAGCGCATCAATTTTTTCAACTTCATCTTCACCCAACAAAGTACCTGCTGGATAAACCACTTCTTGCGTTTCTGGATGAATCACGTCTAGCGCTGTAGTGCGGCCTAGAATACGATCATGCAAAGGCTCAACCACTTCACCACCTTTAACAAGTGCTTTAGTTACTAAACCATCCGAAGTACCGCAATCAATCTCAGTCACCACTAAATCTTGTGTAACATCCACCAAGCGACGCGTTAAATAGCCAGAGTTAGCCGTTTTAAGTGCGGTATCGGCCAAGCCTTTACGTGCACCGTGGGTTGAAATAAAGTATTGCAACACATTCAAGCCATCGCGGAAATTGGCTTTAATTGGCGTCTCAATAATCGAACCATCTGGTTTCGCCATCAAGCCACGCATACCAGCCAATTGACGCACCTGAGCCGCAGAACCGCGCGCACCTGAATCTGCCATCATATAAATCGCATTGAACGATTCCTGCTTCATTGGCTTGCCATCTTTATCTTTAGCTTGTTTGCCATCGGCGTCTAATACTGGCTCTTCGCGCAATTGTTTCATCATGGCATCCGCCACTTTGTCACCTGCACGACCCCAAATATCCACCACTTTGTTATAGCGCTCGCCTTGCGTCACTAGACCAGAAACGTATTGATCTTCAATTTCTTTCACTTCCGCATCCGCAGCGGCAATTAATTGCTCTTTTTCTGGGGGAACTAACATATCGTTTATTGAAATTGAAATACCTGCTTTAGTAGCATAGGTATAACCTGTGTACATCAATTTATCTGCAAAAATAACTGTTTCGCGGATGCCCACTTTACGGAAAGACGCATTGATTAGCTTTGAAATTTCTTTCTTTTTCAAGGCTTTATCAATCAAGCTGAACGGCAAGCCTGCTGGCAGAATTTCTGAAAGCAAAGCGCGGCCAACGGTAGTCTCGTGGCGAATGGTTTTTTCAGTTTTATTGCCTTCCATATCAATTTCAAATTCTTTAATACGCACCGTTACTTTTGCGTGCAAATCAATCAAACCTTGGTCGAACACACGCTGCACTTCTTTCACATCAGCAAAGCGCATACCTTCACCACGCGCAGCTACTTTGTCGCGCGTCATGTAGTACAAACCCAACACAATATCTTGCGACGGCACAATAATTGGCTCGCCATTGGCAGGGCTTAAAACGTTGTTTGAAGCTAACATTAACGTACGCGCTTCCATTTGTGCTTCTAAGCTCAAAGGAACGTGCACCGCCATTTGGTCTCCATCGAAATCGGCATTGAATGCCGCGCAAACTAATGGATGCAACTGAATGGCTTTACCTTCAATTAAAATCGGCTCAAACGCTTGAATACCAAGCCTGTGCAAGGTTGGCGCACGGTTCAATAGCACTGGATGCTCGCGAATCACGTCTTCCAAAATGTCCCACACTTCTGGACCTTCTTCTTCCACTTTCTTCTTAGCGGCTTTAATGGTGGTGGCTAAACCTAATACTTCCAATTTGTGGAAAATAAACGGCTTGAATAACTCTAACGCCATTTTTTTCGGTAAACCGCACTGATGCAGTTTCAAAGTTGGACCCACTACAATCACCGAACGACCCGAGTAATCCACACGTTTACCCAGCAAGTTTTGACGGAAACGACCGCCTTTACCTTTAATCATATCGGCTAAAGATTTGAGTGGACGCTTGTTCGCACCTGTCATCACTTTGCCGCGACGACCATTGTCTAGCAACGAATCTACCGCTTCTTGCAACATACGTTTTTCGTTACGTACGATGATTTCTGGCGCTTTTAGCTCCAATAATCTTTTTAAACGGTTGTTACGGTTAATCACGCGTCTGTATAAATCGTTTAAGTCAGAAGTCGCAAAACGACCACCATCCAAGGGCACCAATGGGCGTAATTCTGGTGGTAGTACTGGCAATATTTCAAGAATCATCCACTCTGGTTTAATACCAGATTTTTGGAACGCTTCAAGCACTTTCAAGCGCTTGGCGATTTTCTTAATTTTAGCTTCTGAACCCGTTGCGCCTAAATCAGCACGCAATGTTTCAATTTCATTCACAATGTTCATGGTGCGCAATAGTTCTCGCACCGCTTCTGCACCCATTACCGCGTTAAACTCATCGCCGTATTCTTCAACTTTAGAAATGTAGTCATCTTCGGTTAGCAATTGGCCACGCGTCAGCGGCGTCATGCCTGGGTCAACCACGATAAATGCTTCAAAATACAATACGCGTTCAATATCACGTAAGGCAATATCTAGCACCATGCCCAAACGTGAAGGCAATGATTTCAAGAACCATATATGCGCGACTGGTGAGGCTAGATCGATATGACCCATACGCTCGCGACGCACTTTAGATAAAGTCACTTCTACGCCGCATTTTTCGCAAATCACACCGCGATGTTTTAAGCGCTTATATTTACCGCATAAGCACTCGTAATCTTTGATTGGGCCAAAGATTTTGGAACAAAACAAGCCGTCACGTTCTGGCTTGAAAGTACGATAGTTAATGGTTTCTGGCTTTTTTACCTCGCCATAAGACCATGAACGGATTTTTTCAGGTGAAGCCAACGCAATCTTAATCGCGTCAAACTCTTCCTCTTTGGTGGTCTGCTTAAATAAGTCTAATAGAGCTTTCATAGTAGTCTCCTTACAATGCGCCTCAAGGCGCATGTATTATTTAGTTACGGTCTAGGTCGATGTCGATAGCGAGTGAACGAATTTCTTTCACCAACACGTTAAATGACTCTGGCATACCAGCGTCAATTTTGTGTTCGCCTTTAACAATATTTTCGTACACTTTGGTACGACCGTTTACGTCATCTGACTTAACAGTAAGCATTTCTTGCAAGGTATAAGCTGCACCATATGCTTCCAGCGCCCAAACCTCCATCTCACCAAAACGCTGACCACCGAATTGTGCTTTACCGCCCAATGGTTGCTGTGTGACCAATGAATACGGACCTGTTGAACGCGCGTGCATTTTGTCATCCACCAAGTGATGCAGTTTCAACACGTGCATATAACCCACAGTCACAGGGCGCTCAAACGCATCGCCAGTGCGGCCATCAAACAATTTCACCTGCGTTTTACCCGCAGAGAATTGCAATTGTTTGGTGCGTGCATCGTTATCTGGGAAAGCTAAATCGAGCATGGCTTTAATATCAGATTCTGCCGCGCCATCAAACACTGGCGTTGCAAACGGCACGCCAGATTGCAGGTTGCGTGCTAATTCTAATATTTCGCTATCTGTATAAGATTTAATATCTTCTTTTTTGCCCGTGCTGTCATTGTAGATTTGTTCTAAGAATTTGCGAATCTCAGCCACTTTCACTTCTGATTCTAACATTTCTTGAATGCGCAAACCCAGCCCTTTGGCTGCCCAGCCCAAATGCACTTCTAAAATCTGACCAATATTCATCCGTGAAGGCACGCCTAGGGGGTTCAATACGATGTCCATTGGTGTACCGTCTGCCATATGTGGCATGTCTTCTACAGGTACGATTTTTGAAATGACCCCTTTGTTACCGTGACGTCCAGCCATTTTATCACCTGGCTGAATACGACGTTTTACCGCCAGATAAACTTTGACCATTTTTTGCACACCTGGTGGCAATTCGTCACCTTGCGTCAATTTACGTTTTTTCTCATCAAAGCGACTATCAAAGGTTACACGTGCGTGCGTCAAACTATCTTTCAACTGTTCCAATTGGCGTGCGGCTTCTTCATCGCTTAAGCGAATATCAAACCAATCGTAACGACCGACTGCCTCTAGATACTCAGCGCTTAAGGTCTCGCCTTTTTTCAGCTTATTCGGCCCGCCAGTGGCTGCTTTGCCTTCTAGCAAACGGCGAATACGACCAAACGCATCATCTTCTACGATACGCATTTGATCAGCCAAGTCGTGTTTGTAATGCGCGAGTTGATCATCGATGATTTGCTGTGCGCGTGAATCACGATCTATGCCTTCGCGCGTAAACACTTGCACGTCAATCACCGTACCGCTCATGCCAGAAGGCACGCGCAGGCTCGTGTCTTTAACATCAGAGGCTTTTTCACCAAATATCGCACGTAGCAATTTTTCTTCTGGCGTCAGTTGCGTTTCACCTTTAGGCGTCACTTTACCTACCAACACGTCGCCCGCTTCAACCTCAGCACCAATATAGATAATGCCAGATTCATCCAAACGGCCAATCATGCGCTCGCTTAAATTAGAAATATCTTGCGTAATTTCTTCTGCACCCAACTTGGTATCACGCGCCACCACTGAAAGCTCTTCAATGTGGATAGAAGTGTAGCGATCGTCGCCAACTACGCGTTCAGAGATTAAAATTGAATCCTCGTAGTTGTAACCATTCCAAGGCATAAAGCCCACCAACATATTTTGGCCAAGCGCTAGCTCGCCCATATCAGTTGACGCGCCATCAGCAATAATATCGCCGCGCGCTAACTGCTCGCCCACTTTTACTAGCGGACGTTGGTTAATGTTAGTGTTTTGGTTTGAACGTGTGTATTTGGTGAGGTTATAAATATCCACACCCACTTCGCCCGCTTTGGCTTCATCATCATTCACGCGAATCACGATACGCGCAGAGTCTACGTAATCGACAATGCCACCACGACGCGCTTGCACGGTAGTGCCCGAGTCAATCGCTACAGTACGCTCAATGCCCGTACCTACTACGGCTTTTTCGGCGCGTAAGCAAGGCACCGCTTGACGCTGCATGTTGGCACCCATCAAGGCGCGGTTCGCATCATCATGCTCTAAGAACGGAATCAATGAAGCTGCTACTGACACAATTTGGCTTGGTGCCACGTCCATATATTGCACGCGATCTGGCTGCGTCATGGTAAATTCATTATGGAAACGTGAAGAAACCAGCTCTTCTTTAAAGCCGCCTTTAGCGTCCAATTCAGTGTTCGCTTGCGCAATCATGAATTGACTTTCTTCAATCGCAGACAAATAATCAATTTTGGCTGAAACTTTATTGCCTTCAACA
>JANMOP010000076.1:0-3564 GCA_031369365.1 Methylotenera sp. | reverse complement strand
TGAGCAAATGGGCGGCTTTATCGATTTTTATTATGCCTGCGATGACAACTTGGCTTATGATGTGGCGATTGCGGTGAACGACTGGTGTGTGCTGGCTGACGGTAGTTTTGATGAGGAAAAGTTAAACGCTTTTTTAAGTGCATATCAAGCATTACGGCCATTTACACAAGCAGAGTCTTTAAGCTGGATTACACTGTTACGCCGCGCTGCACTTAGGTTTTGGCTTTCTAGGCTGTTTGATTTTTACTATCCAGCCGAGGGTGAGCTGACGCACGCCAAAGACCCTAATCACTTTAAACACATTTTGCAACAGCGTATTTTATTGGACTAATAAGCATGGCTATTCAAGAATCAAGTACCAAAACAGGCATCAGTTGGGTGAAAGAAAGTGTCGATTTATTTAAAACTGCACCAAGAAAATGGTTATCGCTGGCTTTAGCCTATGTCGGCTTGTTTATGATGCTGCCTTCAATTCCTGGTTTGCAGCTTTTTGCTTTTGTCAGCATTTTAATTTGGCCAGTTTTTTTGGCGATTGCCATCATGATGTATCGCAATGCAGACATTAAAAAAGAACAAAATTTTAGTGAAATTATCAACAACATACAACCCAAATTAACGCAGTTGATTGCCTTGGGAGGGGCATGTTTGCTATATGCCGCGCTAGTGAGTTTTGTGCTAAATAGTGATATTCAAGGTTTGGCGCAACTAACTCAAAACAAGACCAGCATGACCGAATCTCAAATGATTATTTTTTTGCAAAAAATGTTCCCGTTTTTACTCAAATTCACCTTGTTATTAATCCCACTTATGATGGCCACTTGGTTTTCGCCTATGCTGATAGTATTAAATAATTACAATGTAGTAAAGGCGCTTAAGTCGAGTGTCGCTGGTTCACTACAATATATGATTGCGCTGGGTGTCTCGTGGTTATTTCTAACAGTAGGTATTGTGGCGTTGATGTTAATAGTGGGCATTGTCGCAGGCATTGTAAGTAGTTTAGTACCAGTACTAGGTCAAATGTTGATGTCTTTCGTAGTATTTGGTTGTTTATTGCTAGCTACCGCACTCATGCTGGCGTTTCAATACGTGAGTTATAGGGATGTGTTTAGGGCGGCTTAAGTATTAAAATTGATGCCCTGCAACCCTCATGGATATTGGCTATCAGGGCATCAGTTTTAATAATATTTACTTAATTTAGCTTATATTTTTTCTAGTTTGGCGTATTCCATCGATAATGTTTTCATGCCTTCGCGGCCGAAGTTGATTTTAATCACCAAATTTTCAGCGTTGCCTTCATAAGTTACCACTACGCCTTCGCCAAATTTAGAATGGCGCACACTTTGGCCGATTTTAAAGGGGTAAGACGAGTTTGCGCTGGATTGTTGTAATGGCTTGGCGTTGCTGGTTGGATTGTAATTACCGCTAGATCTGGCCATTGGCTTACTATTTAGCCGTTTGAGTAAACCTTCTGGGATTTCATCTAAAAAGCGCGATGGAATGCCGTAACGTACTTGGCCGTGCAACATGCGGCTTTGCGCATGGCTTAGATAGAGGCGTTGTCTGGCGCGGGTTACCGCCACATACATCAAACGCCGTTCTTCTTCTAAGCCGTTATTTTCACTTAAACTGTTCTCATGTGGGCACAAGCCTTCTTCCAGCCCGCTGATGAACACGGCTTTAAACTCTAAGCCTTTAGAGGCGTGTACGGTCATCAATTGCAGCGCGTCATAGCCTACTGTGGCTTGATGGTCGCCCGCTTCTAGGCTGGCGTGGGTTAAAAACTGTGTCATTAAATCTTGAGGTGCGTCGCCATCTACATTGTTGTGGTTGCCAAAATCTTGGTTTGTAAACGACACCGCCGCGGTGACTAATTCCTCCAAGTTTTCGATGCGGTCTTCGCCGTCTTTGTCTGCGGCGTAGTGCGCTTTTAAACCAGATAAGGTGGTCGCAAGCTCGGCAACTTCCGATAAAGTAATGCCGTACGCTTGGTCGGTCATCTCGCGGATTAAATGCACGAATCCTTCAATACCTTTGCCACCTTCGCGACCATTGCCCACCTTGTTAATCGCTGCTTGCCACAGGCTGCATTCGTTTTGGCGCGCACCTTCTTGCAGTTGTTCTAGGCTGCGGGTGCCAATGCCTCGGGCTGGGAAGTTAATCACGCGTAGCAAAGCCGTGTCATCATTGGCGTTAGCGATTAAGCGCATATAAGCCAGCGCGTGCTTAATTTCGGCGCGCTCAAAAAAGCGCAAGCCACCATAAACCCGATACGGTAAATTGGCTGAGAACAAAGCGTGTTCTAGTATGCGCGATTGTGCGTTGCTGCGGTATAGTAGCGCCATTTCAGCCAGCGCACTGCCTTCAGATTGCAGCATTTTCACTTCATCAACGATAAACTGCGCTTCGTCAGTGTCGTTATAAGCCTCGTAGATGCGGACAGGTTCACCCGCGCCTGCGCTCGTCCATAAGTTTTTGCCAAGACGGTTTTTATTGTGCGAAATAATGGCGTTGGCAGCATCTAAAATATTGCTATGGCTACGATAATTTTCTTCTAATTTCACCACATTTTGCACGTTAAAATCTTTTTTAAAGTCCGTCATATTTCCCACGCGCGCACCGCGAAAGCCATAAATAGATTGATCGTCATCGCCGACGGCAAACATACAGTTGCTTTGCCCTGCGAGTAATTTTAGCCACAAATATTGCAGCCGATTGGTATCTTGAAACTCGTCCACCAAGATGTACTGAAAGCGGCTCTGGTAGTGGTTGCGAATATGTGCTTCGCGCTCTAAAAGCTCGTAACAGCGTAGCAACAGCTCGGCAAAATCGGCCACGCCTTCGCGGTTGCATTGTTTGTCGTATTCCTCGTAAATATCGCGTAGTTTTTGGCTGTGCGCGTCGTAAGCGTCCACCTTGTTTGCCCGCAAGCCTTCTTCTTTGCAACTATTGATATAGCCTTGCACTTGCTTAGGTACAAACTTTTCATCATCCACATTCATTCGTTTCATCAAGCGTTTAATGCTAGATAATTGATCGGCGGTATCTAAAATTTGAAAAGTAGAAGGCAAACCAGCCTCACGAAAATGCGCGCGCAGCAAGCGATTACACAGCCCGTGGAACGTGCCTACCCACATGCCACGCGTGTTAATTGGCAACATAGCGGTTAAGCGCGTGAGCATTTCTTTAGCGGCTTTATTGGTAAACGTCACCGCCATTAAACCCATGGGTGAAATCTGTTCAGTTTGAATCAACCAAGCGATGCGCGTAGTGAGTACGCGGGTTTTACCGCTGCCAGCCCCAGCCAGTATGAGTGCGGATTGATGCGGTAAAGTAACGGCTTCTAGTTGCTTATCGTTAAGACCAACGAGGATTGAAGATTGATTTTGCATGTCGTATTATCGCATGGCTTAAGCATAAGATTGCTTAAAATGCTTGATACAAACTGTTACAAAAACCTTGAAAATAACTGGAACTTAGCGAAACAGCCTTAGTCAGAACTTGCATGGTAGCAAAGCTTTGGTTTTGTTATCTTTCCGCTTCTTTCCTCCCTGAGCGGAAGCCTTA
>JANMOP010000064.1:0-5476 GCA_031369365.1 Methylotenera sp. | reverse complement strand
TTCCTTTTTCAAAAAAAAGTAGATTTAAACCTTTATTTAAACAAATAACACGCCATTGTTGGAGCGACGCCCTCGCCGCTATAACGTGACCCAAAATCGCGAGGTGGGCGTCGCTCCTACAGGTAATTATTTACCCGCTTTTGCAGCCTCGTACAACGGGCGCACTTTTGGTGCCAAAGCTTTTAAATCGGCAATACGATTTGCGCTGGCGGGGTGAGTGCTCAAAAATTCTGGCGGCGCACTTTTAGATTGCGCGCTCATCTTCTCCCACAAGGTGACTGCTGCATCTGGGTTATAACCCGCGCGCGCGGCCAACTCTAAGCCCATTTTATCTGCCTCACGCTCTTGCTCACGGCCATTTGGCATGGCAAAAAATAGTTGTGAGCCCATGCCAGCTGCCTGCACTGCGGCACCACCTGCGGCGCCTGTTACAAAGGCGGCAAGAGCTTGCAGACCAAATTGCTGCACATAAGCTTGCGACATACGCTCGCGACCATGTTCGCGCAGGGCATGGGCAATTTCATGGCCAATCACCGCACCTAGTTCATCATCGGTTGCATTGATTTTTTCTACTAGGCCAGAATACACCATGATTTTGCCACCAGGCATACAGTAGGCGTTTAGTTGATCATTTTTTTCTACATTCACTTCCCAGTTCCACTGTGCGGCATCGGGACGAAATACACCGACTTGTGCAATAAGCTTATTAGAAATGCCACGCACGCGCGACACCATGGCAGGGTCAACATTCAGCGTATTTTTTTTCTTAGCTTCCCCCAATGTTTGGGCATAGGCTTGCGATGACATTTTATCAATTGTGCCAGAAGGGAGTAGCATTAATTGCGAGCGATTGACGCCAGAGACACTATCTTGGGTCGTGGTAGCGCAACTCAATAAGGCTAAGCTGGATGCGGCTATTAGGGCAATAGTTAGTTTGTTCATAATAAACTCCTTATTAAATCATTTTAAACTAGGTTTAACTCAAACAACGCATGATGTGAAGATTGGTTGATTATATGCTTGATTATAGGCTTGATTAAATAGTCACCTGAGAACCTAATTCGACTACGCGATTAGGCGGTAGTTTAAATTGGTTGGTAATGGTTTCTGCCGAACGAAATAAACCAATAAATATTTTTTTACGCCAAATAGCCATATCTTTAGTTTTAGACGCAATTAATATCTCTTTGCCAATGAAGTACGAAGTATCCATTGGGTCTAAATAAATACCACGTGCCTCACATAAAGCCAAATCGCGTGGAATATCGGGTTCGTCTTTAAAGCCGTAGCGCACGGTGATACGATAAAACTCATGCAGCATTGCTTCCACAGATATACGTTCTTCCTGATTGGTGTGCGGCACATCTAAAAACTTAACCGTTAAAATCACCACTTTTTCATGTAACACCTTATTATGCTTAAGGTTATGCAACATGGCATGTGGCACGCCTTCTGGATTTGGCGTTAAAAATACCGCTGTACCAGGTACGCGCGGTGGTGGGTGTGCAGCTACGGCTTCAATAAAAGGAGTAATTTCCATTGCCTCACTTTTAATTTTTTTCATCAGCAAAGTGCGACCCGATTTCCAAGTGAGCATCAGCACAAAAATAATTAATCCGATGACTAATGGCACCCAGCCTCCATCAGGTACTTTAAGCACATTTGCACCAAAAAACGCTAAATCGATGATTAAAAACAAGCTGATCAATAAGCCTGTTTTTAATTTGCTCCAATGCCAAACCTCTCTAAACACAACAGCTGCTAATAAAGTAGTAATCACCATATCGCCCGTAACAGCAATGCCGTAAGCAGCAGCTAAATTGCCCGAACTACGGAAGCCAATCACTAGCGCCATCACGCCTAACATCAAGCCCCAATTGACGCGTGGCATGTACACTTGGCCTTGCTCACTTTCTGAGGTGTGTTGAATATGCATGCGTGGTAAAAACCCCAATTGCAATGCTTGGCGCGAGACTGAAAATGCCCCTGTAATGACCGCTTGACTTGCAATTACCGTGGCCAATGTGGCTAGGCCTATTAATGGAAACAAAGCCCATTCGGGTGCGAGCAAATAGAATGGATTTTTAACCGCCGCTGGGTTATGCAGCATAAGCGCGCCTTGCCCAAAATAGTTGAGCAACAACGCTGGTAATACAAAGCCAAACCAAGCTAGCCGAATAGGAAAGCGCCCAAAATGCCCCATGTCTGCATACAAAGCCTCTGCGCCTGTAACCGCCAGCACCACCGCGCCTAACGCGACAAAAGCAATCCACGGTTGATGCACAAAAAATTGCTCGGCATAAATTGGATTAAGCGCTTTTAAAATACTGGGATCATGCAAAACATTGATTGCGCCAAGCACACCCAAAGTACCAAACCACAATAGCATCACTGGTCCAAAAAGCTTGCCTACCACTGCTGTGCCTTTGCTTTGCGCCCAAAATAAGCCAAATAAAACCACTAAAGTAATGGGTACTATGGCGTTGTGCAGTTTAGGCGCTGCGATTTCCAAGCCCTCTACGGCAGAGAGTACCGAAATGGCAGGTGTAATCATGCCATCGGCATAAAACATACACGCGCCCAAAATACCCAGCAACATAATGTTGCGCTGTTTCACTTTATTACCTTCCACATTGCGGCTGGCAAGCGCAAGCAGTGCCATAATGCCGCCTTCACCGCGGTTATCGGCGCGCATAATAAATGCCACATATTTTACAGAAACAATGAGAATAAGCGCCCAAGTAATAAGTGACAATATGCCGTAAACGTTGCCAGAGGTTAGCGCTAAGGGATGATGCCCAGCCGAAAAAACTTCTTTCATGGTGTAGAGCGGGCTGGTACCAATGTCACCAAACACCACTCCCAGAGCGGCTATCGCCATGGTATGCAGTGCGGTTTTGTGCGGGTTATTATTATCCATAGTTTTATGTGTCACAGGCAAGTGTGATATAAGTAATTGCACTATTGTAATCTAGCATTATCAGCCAATTGAATGTGCAAACCAATAGCTTTTTGATGTTTTTTAATTAAAACTTAGCTTAAGTGGTTTGTGCTAGTGATAATTAGCCAATCAACATAGGTGCTATTTGTTATCTATTTGTTAATTAGCATAGTGACTTATTTTGCCAGTGATTTTTGCTTGCGGGTACTCATTAAACTTAATAATATGCTGGTGCCAAGCAAGGTAATCACCACGGCTAACGAAATTGCAACGGGTATTTTGTACCAATCCACAATCAACATTTTAACCCCTACAAACATCAATACCACGGCCAAGCCAAATTTAAGCAAATGAAAGCGGTTGGCCATATCGGCGAGCAAAAAGTACAAAGCGCGCAAACCTAAAATGGCGAATATGTTAGAGGTAAATACGATGAATGGATCGCTAGTGATAGCGAAAATAGCGGGAATGCTATCCATAGCAAAAATAACATCAGAGAACTCGATGAGCACTAACACTAAAAACATGGGTGTAAACCAGCGCACGCCATTTTTCATGACCCAAAATTTTTCACCATGATACTGTTCGGTGATGCGCATGTGGTTTTTAAGCCATTTTAGTAATGGATTTTTGGCTAAATCAGGCGCGTGATTGGCAAAAATAAACATTTTGATGCCAGTGATGAGCAAAAATGCGCCAAATATATACAACACCCAATGAAACTGTGAGATGAGCCAAGCACCAAGTAAAATCATCAGCGCACGCAATATAATCGCGCCTAGCACACCGTATAGCAGTACGCGTTTTTGAAACTCCAACGGCACGGCAAAATAACTAAAAATCATCACAAAGACAAAAATATTATCCATTGCCAACGTTTTTTCTAGCAAATAACCAGTAAGATATTCCATGACCTTAGTATCTGCAATGGCTCGCCCAGCCGTGTGGTCTAGCCAAGCCCACAAGCCTGCGCCAAATAATAATGCCATCGTAAACCATATCAATGACCAAATAAGCGCCTCTTTTACGCCAACTTTATGTGCGCCTTTTTTGCCTAGCATTAGTAAATCTAGCGCCAACATGGCAATCACAAAAACGCCAAAACCTGCCCACATCCACCATGTTGCGATTGTTTGCAATCCGCCCGCAGTTTGTATTTCACCCATTTTTTTATCCAATCAGTTTAGAATTAGTTAATAACATCTTCATTTAGCATCGTTTCGCTCTCACGCAAATGCACTGTCCATTCGCACCACACCGCCCAAACTACGCTTAATACTATCGGCCCAATAAACAAGCCAACTAGCCCAAACGCTAGCAGCCCGCCTAATACGCCAAATAACACTAGCAAAAATGGTATTTGGCTAACGCTACTAATAAATATCGGTCTAAGCACATTATCTAGCTGGCTTACCACCGCTGCGCCCCATATCCAAACACCAATAGCCTCTGCTGTATTGCCCTGTATTAACAACCATAAGCCAGCCAAGCCCCAAGCAATTGGTGTGCAAAATGGAATAAGCGCCAACATGGCAGTAATGACACCTAAAATAACAGGTGATGATAGACCCGCAACCCAATAACCAAGGCCTGCTGCCGCGCCTTGTATAAGTGCGGTAAGCAATACGCCATAAACTACAGCACGCGTTGTTGTGCCTGCCGCGTGCAAGTAATCATGCGCTTGCGGGCCAATAAAACGTGCTAATACGTGGCGCAGCTCGGCGATAATTCTTGCGCCATCACGGTAAAAGAAAAACAAAATAATCACCACAAAAATGAGCTTAACTAAATTTTTGCCTATACCGCCTGCCAAAGTGGCTACGTCGCTAATATGGCGGGTAAACCAATCTTTAATTATCACCGACACACCTTGCGGATTTGCAAACAGATCAACTTGCTGCCTTAACCAATCGCCTAGCCACGGCACACTTTTTAGACTCTCGGGTACCATTAACGGTGTTGCAAAAAAAGCCTGAAGCGCAGGGTAAAAGTTAGCCAGCTCTTTTTGTGCCAGCCACGCCAACCATATTAAAGGTAAAAACAGTGTAATGGCTGCCAACAGCGTACTAATGCTGGCCGCCAAGGTGTCGCGCCCTTTGCACCATTGCCTGATGCGTCTAGCCACTGGCCAAGATGCGTAACAAAGTATGCCTGCCCAAGCCAGCGGCACAAGGAACGGCGCAACCACGATAAAAGCTAGTGTTATTAAGCTAAGTAAAGCCAGCCAAGGCACTAGCTTGCTTGTTAGGCGGCGGCTTGATGGGGTTTCATTATTCAAACTTATTTCTCTTTAACAATAGGAGTACCAGCCGATATCCTATCCATTAACGCAAACATCACACCAGAGAATATCAGTGCTAAATGAATACCTATTACCCAAGCCAATTCAGCACTGCCGTTTTCTGAAGCCAAAACTTGCTTCACATTAATAAAGTATTTAAGTAAATCGACAGCAGAAATAGCTACTATAGATCCAATAAGCTTTAATTTTAAATCAGAAAAGCCTATATGCCCCATCCAGTCTGGTCGATCTTC
>JANMOP010000045.1:0-6501 GCA_031369365.1 Methylotenera sp. | reverse complement strand
AGTGTGGATAATCTTAACTTTAACTTCTGCCGTAGAAAGCTTCTGTAAGCTTGTCGCTAGTGCTTCGTAAGAGCCTTGTACGTCAGATTTAATAATTAGATTAAGCGTTTGCACTTCACCTTCGGTCATTTGATCGAACATATTTTCAAGCTTAGCAGCTTGTTGTTTAGCTAATTTCACATCGCGGAACTTGCCTGCGCGGAAGTTAGCAATCTCGCGTGCTTTACGCTCGTCATTCAATACGATGACTTCTTCACCAGCGCTTGGCACATCTGATAAACCTAAAATTTCAACTGGAATCGATGGTCCCGCTTCTTTAATATCGTTGCCCGCTTCATCTAACATGGCGCGCACACGGCCAAACGTAGTACCCGCTAAAATCATGTCGCCACGTTTAAGTATGCCAGACTGCACCAAAACAGTCGTCACAGAACCACGGCCTTTATCAAGCCTGCCTTCAATCACCAAACCTTTAGCAGGCGTGTTTTTAGGCGCTTTTAACTCTAAAATTTCAGCTTGCAACAATACAGCTTCTAGCAAGCCATCAATGCCTTTACCCGTTTTAGCAGATACTTCGCGGAACATCACTTCGCCACCGAACTCTTCAGGCACCACTTCTTGCGCCACTAATTCCATTTTAACGCGCTCGGGCTCAGCACCAGGCTTGTCAATTTTGTTAATCGCTACCACAATTGGCACGCCAGCTGCTTTAGCATGGTGAATCGCCTCAATCGTTTGTGGCATGACGCCGTCATCGGCAGAGACTACCAAAATCACCACGTCGGTAGCTTTTGCACCGCGTGCACGCATGGCGGTAAACGCTTCATGGCCCGGCGTATCTAAGAAAGTCACCATGCCACGCGGCGTTTCAACGTGATATGCACCAATATGTTGCGTAATGCCACCCGCTTCGCCAGAAGCCACACGACTTGCGCGGATATAATCCAATAATGAGGTTTTACCGTGATCAACGTGACCCATCACCGTAACCACGGGTGGGCGCGATTCTAAAATCGCCTCAGCATGTTCAGCTTCTTCTAAGAAGACATCAGGATCGTTAGGTGCGGCCGCCTTGGCGGTGTGTCCCATCTCTTCAACCAAAATAATGGCCGTTTCTTGGTCCAGCACTTGGTTAATCGTCACCATCATGCCCATGCCCATCAGCACTTTAATCACTTCTGCCGCTTTAATCGACATTTTATGTGCTAACTCGGCCACGGTAATGGTTTCTGGCACGAGCACATCATGCACCACAGGATCAGTTGGCGCATTAAATGCATGTTCTTGATCATCATCATGATGTGATTTATGCTTGCCTTTTGGTGAGCGCCAGCCTGCTACGGCGGCCACTGCACCACGCGTTTTTAGGCCGCGTTTTTTGTTTTCGGCGTCTGTCCAATCTTTATTGTTGCCGCTTTTACCTTTCTTGACTTCTTTAGAAGCCGCAGGTTTTGCAGCACCTTCTTTGGCCACAGGCTTATGCAGTGTGCCTTCTGACAGTTTTGCAGCTTTGGCTTTAGCAGCGGCAGCTTCTTCAAGCTTTCTCGCTTCATCATCCAAACGACGCTGCACCAACTCTTGTTTTTTTCGCACATCATCGGCTTGCATCGAAAGCAAGGTGGCATGACGCTTAGCTTCATTTTCGCGTATCGCAACTTGTTCGGCGCTTAGCACTTGCTTTCTAAGTGTGGTCGACTTTACTTCTGGCTTAGCTGCCTCCTCAACTGCTGTCGCCTCAATTACTGCCACCTCAACCACAGGCGTCTCCGCCGCTAAAGGCTCCGACACCTCTTCAGCCACCAGTGGTGGCAACTCCGCTATAGTTTCTGCAGGTTCTATTGGCGCAAGCACTTCTAGCACTGGCTCTGCAACAACTGGCTCGGCTAAGACTGCATTATTAGCTTCTGATTCATCGGGGCGCTCTAACACGCGTTTTTTACGCACTTCCACTTGAATAGTGCGCGCGCGGCCTGAGCTATCGGTTTTTTTAATTTCCGTATTCGATTTGCGCGTGAGCGTAATTTTGTTTTTAGGCGCTGATTCTGCGCCATGCTCTTTGCGTAAATAATCTAGTAGTGCAGATTTATCAGTTTCTTCTAATTTATCTTCCACAGCAGATTTAACTACGCCAGCACTTTTAAGCTGCTCTAGTAGCAAGGCGGTAGGCAGCCCTAGCTCTGCGGCGAATTGTGCGACGGTTGTTTGTGCCATTTTACTGTTCCAATCTTTCCTTTTGGTCTTTCGACTTTTTCTATCTTTTGCTATTTAAACCTTAATTCTATTTGAACCCTTTACCTACTTGAACCAAGGCTCTATTTAAACCAGGGCGCACGCGCGGTCATAATCAGCGTTTTAGCGCGTTCTGCATCCATACTGGTTAGCTCGACCAGTTCATCTACCGCTAATTCTGCCAAATCATCCATTTTTGCAACACCCTTGGAAGCCAATAAATGCGCGGTTGCATCGTCCATGCCTTCCATGCCTAATAAGTCGGCTGTGGCTCCTTCTACTTTCTCTTCCTTAGCAATCGCTTCAGTCAATAAAGCAGCACGCGCACGTGAGCGCAGCTCGTTAATTGTATCTTCATCAAACGCGTCTATTTCGGCCATTTCAGCCAATGGCACATAAGCAATTTCTTCTAATGTGCTAAAGCCTTCTTGCACCAAAATATCTGCCACTTCCTCATCTACATCGAGTTTTTCCATAAACAATTGGCTTACATTGGAGTACTCAGTGTGATTTTTTTCAGCCGCTTGCTCTTCAGTTAGAATGTTTAATGTCCAACCCGTTAATTCAGAAGCCAAACGCACGTTTTGACCGCTGCGACCAATGGCCAACGCCAATTGCTCTTCGTTCACCACTACGTCCATGCTGTGTGCATCTTCATCTACAACGATAGAAGAAACTTCTGCTGGCGCCATCGCGTTGATCACAAACTGTGCTGGCTCCATGCTCCACAACACAATATCTACGCGCTCTCCAGCCAATTCACCAGTGACTGCTTGCACACGCGAACCGCGCATACCCACGCAAGTGCCCACTGGGTCTAGGCGTTGATCGTTGGTTTTAACGGCAATTTTTGAGCGCAAACCAGGGTCACGCGCGGCGGCTTTAATTTCTAGCAAGCCTTCTTCAATTTCTGGTACTTCTAGTTCAAACAAGCGCTGTAAAAATTCTGGCGCGATGCGCGACAATATTAATTGTGGGCCACGGCCGCCACGCTCAATACGCGACAAATAAGCACGTACGCGGTCGCCCACGCGTAAATTTTCTTTCGGAATCATCGCATCACGCGGCAGCAAACACTCAAGACGGCCAACCTCTATCAGCGCATTACCTTTTTCCATGCGTTTAATAACGCCCGTCACTAGGTTTTCATTACGCGCTAAAAAATCTTCTAAAATTTGCTCGCGCTCAGCTTCGCGCACTTTTTGCAAAATGACTTGTTTCGCGGCTTGTGCTCCAATACGGCCAAATTCAATGCTTTCTAGTGGCTCTTCGTAAAAATCACCAATGACGCGGCCTTTGGCGTGATCGCTTTCCTCATCAAACTGAAATGCTGAGTTTTCTAACAAATCATATTCCACATACTGCCAGCGTCTAAAGGTTGCGTATTCACCGCTATCGCGGTCAATCGTCACGCGAATATCCGCATCGTCATGATGTTTTTTCTTAGTTGCTGAGGCCAAAGCCAGCTCCAACGCAGTAAAAATCACCTCTTTGCTCACGTTTTTTTCGTGGGCAAGCGCATCTACTAACAATAAAATTTCACGACTCATTGCAATCTCCAACCATCAATATATTCTAATTAACTTTTTAAACTTTTAAATACCGCCTAAAATACAGGGCTTAAGCGTGCTTTATCAATATTGTTCAGCGCCAATTTATAAGTAATTCCATCACAATCCATTAGCACGTTCTCAGCTTCTACGCCTTTTAAAACCCCCAAGAATGTCTTGCGCGGCAAGGTCGTATCTACTGCATTTGCACTTTCATCTTTTATGCCAACACGTAATTTAATCTGTGCGCGCTCACCTACAAAACGCTCAAAATCGTTCTGTTTTTAGTACGCGATCCATGCCAGCCGAAGAAATCTCCAGCCTGTCGTATTCAATTTCGTGATCTACCGTTAGCACATTGCCCAGTTGATTACTCACCAATACGCAATCGTCAATATTCACGCTGTCTTTCGTGTCTTTTGGGTTGAGTTTATCGATAAACACACGTAGCAATTTGCCACGATTCGACACCTCGAGGTCAACCAACTCATATCCAAGCTGAGTCACCGTTTTATCAATTAAGCTATGCAAATCTTGCATTACCAGTATTCCCCAGCTCTTACATACCCAGCAGAAACAAAAAATGGGCACAAAGCCCATTCAAATTATACATATATTATACCAATTAATTCAAGTAATTGGAATCAATGTGTAGATTGTTTACTAGTATGCGTTAGATTATTCGTTCAAAAGATTGCAGTGATATGTCGCATCGATACATTGTTGCATTCTAACTTCAAAAGTTTTTTCAAAAGTATGTTTTTGAGCAAAAGTAAGACTTGCTTTTGCCTTTAGTTTAACCGCTTGTCGATTTTTATCTAATATTTCAATCATTTTTGCAATTTCAGCTGTGTTATTCATCGGCACAGACCAGCCAACATCGACTTGTTGTAAAATACCAGTATGGGCGCGGTTTGCATAACCTAAAATAGGCACTCCACAGGCGTAGGTTTCCAAATAAGTACAAGAAGGATCGCTTTGTTTATGGCAACAAATAAATAAATCTAGTGAAGACTTCACAAAAGGCACTAACACTGAGGCGTAATCTACAGCACCATGTAATATAACTTTGCCTTGCAGGTGATATTGGTTAATCCTTTCTTGCATGTGTTGTTGCAATTCACCAGATCCAAAAATATCAAAGCTAAAATGCACACCATTTTTATCTAAAATATGTGCTATTTTTATTAAATCCATCGCACCCTTAATAGCAATGAGTCTGCCAGAAAATCCTAACCGAAGTGGCTTATTTTTATCTAAATACGCTAACCTAACTTCAAGCTCATCAGGGGTTATCAGCATGCTTTCGCTGTTGCGAGTATCAAAATATAATAATGAATTGCTAGTTAATGGCGCATATTTTTTATAAGCGGGCATACCATTAGCTTGTATTCCACTGGCTAATTTAAGGGCTTTTTTTAATTTAAACTCTTGTAAAATCAACCAAATAATACTTTTATATTTTTTCCACAAAGTGACCTGATTAAGAATAGCAATTTGAATGCGCGTTTCTAAAATATATTCAATTACGTAAATGCATTTTATATGCATTGCATTACAAAGCGTTGATAAGTGCATCTGCCTGAAATCATCAGCAGAACCCATGACAACATGTACCCCTTGTAATTGTTGCGCCTTAATGCGTTCATCACTAGCAATGACATTTAATTGAAACGATGCATTATCAGCATCATATTGAATTAAACCAAACTGTGGTGGTTCAGCTTTATCGATGTTCATTAAAAGCTTCAGCTGACCAGGCCACATTTTACTGTAAATTAATAGTCCGTCATAAAATTTACGGTCAAAAAAAAGTGCATTATCAACTTGCCATACTCCAACTGAAGGGCACAGTAATAACGTTTTATTTAAGCTGTTCTGTATCATTCTAAATTTTGTTTATTTTAAGTATCATTAACTGGTTACGCGTTAATTTAATTGTCTCTGTGGTAAAAACTGCCAGCCCATAAATATGCAATCTTCCCTCATGGCTGAGCTGTAAGTTTTATTTTTTGTATCGTTAGATTAAGGTCATCGGCAACAGTAACAGCAATATCTACTGTATTTTCTCCAAACCTAATCTATTGATTATAATATTAACGTATCGCTATCAAGATACACTAATATTTTTGTTATAGTCTTGATTAAGCTGTCCTTGAGGTTACAACTTCGCACTAAGGGATAGTCGTATGGGCATCCAGCATATAGTTTGGTTGCTTAATTTACTAATCTAACCCTTGGCGCAGCAATATCAATTTTTTGCTTATAACACAGCACAATAATATTAATACCGCTATTTGAAAGGCGCCTACTTTTAATTGAAACTTTAGTCATCATAGCAAAAAATCATAGGCATATTTTTTTGCGGGCCAAATTTAGTTATTGAAGATGGGTAAGCAATTCAATACAAATCAAAATCACTAGCCCCTTGCCCTGCAAGCCAATATCCATAGGCCTGCTAGCGCGATTGTTTTGAGTGGCAAACTCAAGCAGATTACTTGTTTAAATTTCGTGCTGTACAAACAAAAAAACCTCCACTAACATCGTTAGGGAGGTTTTTTTGCAAGCCAAGTGAATGACTTAATATAAATAGCTTGGCGGTGACCTACTTTCGCATGCAAAAAGCATACTATCATTGGCGCTGGTTCGTTTCACGGCTCTGTTCGAGATGGGAAGAGGTGGGTCCAAACCGCTATGGCCGCCAAGCATAACTGGTAATGTT
>JANMOP010000027.1:0-20084 GCA_031369365.1 Methylotenera sp. | reverse complement strand
CGAAGAATCCAGTTTTTTGTCATATTGCTTGGATTCTTCGCTACGCTCAGAATGACGGATGTAAATAGATTCGGCATTAATCCCCAGCTATTTTACCGCGCAATTGCTTCACCTGCCCGCGAATCGTCTTACCTTCTAGCCGCCGCTGTTTTGAACCATAACTAGGCTTAGTCGCGTAACGCGTTGGTTTAACGTGGTTTGCGGCGTTTACAATCTCGTGCAGGCGCTTAATTGCGTCTTTTTTATTCGCTTCTTGCGTGCGGTATTGCTGGGCTTTTAAAATCAACACGCCCTCATCGGTAATGCGATTATCTTTACTAATTAACAACCTATTTTTTAGCCAATCACTTAAAGATGAAGCGTGAATATCAAATCGCAAATGAATGGCGGATGACACCTTATTCACGTTCTGCCCACCCGCGCCCTGCGCGCGAATGGGGTTAAGTTCGTACTCGGTTTCAGAAAGTAAAATCATAGCGAATTAAAATCATGACTTAGTTAAAAAACTCTAGTAGTGATGCCGCAATTGTGCAATCAGCAAAGCATCAGTTTCTACTTTATATACAATGCGATGCTCGTCATTGATACGGCGCGACCAATAGCCGCTAAGCGCGTGCTTTAACGACTCTGGCTTGCCAATGCCCGCAAACGGTTCACGCTGAATTTCTTGGATGAGTTGATTGATGCGTTTAAGTATTTGTTTGTCTACTTCTTGCTCACTTTGTGTTTGCCAATAGCAATAATCTTGCCAAGCCACCTCGGCAAAAATTAGCTTCATTCTGCCAGTTTTTCTTCAAACAGCGTTCTTTCTGTGCCTTTACCTGCATTAAGCTCAATCACCGCATCCATTAAGCGTTTCGCATTATTTGGGCTACGCAGCAAATACGCCGTTTCTTCTAAAGCCTGAAAATCCTCAAGCGACAACATGACGACAGATTGCTCACGATTACGCGTAATAATCAACGGCTCGTGGTTTTGACATACGCGATTCATATTGCTGGCAAGCTGCGCCCGCGCGGTTGTGTAGGTAATAGCATCCATTTTTAGCACCTCATTTACAAATAGAATATGTACGTGATATTGTACATAATCTAAATTATTTAATCCACTATAAACAATAAATTACTTGCATATTCAGCACAAGAGTAATAACATTGTACATACATTTAAAAGGAAATATCATGCAAACATCATTACGAAAAATCGGCAACTCGCGCGGCGTGCTGATTCCCGCCGCTTTGCTGGCCGCTTGCGAAATTGGCGACGCAGTTGAAATGCGCGTGGAAAATAACCGCATTATAATCGAGCCAATTTCCCCACAACACCGCCAAGGCTGGTTTACAGGCTATAAAACAGAGCAAGATACGGATGCGTTTACAGACTTAAAAGAAACCGCCATTGAGCAGGATGATTGGCAATGGTAAAGCTCGCCGACATAAAAAGAGGCGAAGTTTACTGGGTAAACCTAGACCCCACAATCGGCACAGAAATCCGCAAAACCCGCCCCGCGCTAATCATCTCGCCAGACGACATGAACGCCGCCCTACCGCGCGTGATTATTGCACCCCTCACAAGCCACGGGCAGCCTCTAGGCTGCCGCCCAGAACTAATGTTTGAAGGCAAGCAAGCACGAATTTTACTAGACCAAATTCGGACGATTGATAAGCAGCGCTTGGCGGGCAAGCTAGGTGAAATTGAGTTGAAGGTTTGGCACCCGTTACTTTTAGAAATGTTAGCGTAAAATCTATTACCAATCTTTCTCACCACACTTAATCCAAATTAAACGAGTCAAAAATGACATTTACTGAATTCATATCTTTTCTCAACACTAATGCTGGCGGTCTTTCAACACTATTTTCAGGGATAGTAATGATAGCGACAATCGTTTATGCGGTTCTAACTGCTAGTTTGGTAAGAGAAACGCGGCATATGCGTGAGTTACAAACTGAACCAAGAATAGAAGTTATAGCATCTCCTCGAGAAGAGTTTGTTAATATTATTACTTTACGAGTAAAAAATATTGGCCTAGGTTCAGCCTACAACGTTACTTTTGACCTGTCAGGCGAATTAAATTCTGAAGGAGAGGCCAAGTTAATTAACGACTTTTCAAAAAGCCAGTTCCTAACAAAAGGGCTTAAATATCTAGGACCTCAACAGGAACTACAATCTGGCTTCACTCAGATAACAGAAGACTTTGAAGCAAAAATTAATTCCCGACTAATTATCAAGGTTAGCTATGAAAATTCTATAGGTAGGTTATACAAGCAAAACATCACCATCTTCTTTGAAGAGTTTCGTGGTTATGGAACACTTGGCAAGCCACATTTATATAGCATTGCTCAGTCTCTTGAGAAAATTGAAATTAACATTAACCATATCATTACTGGATTTAAAAAATTAAAAGTGGATACGTACTCAGAAAAAGACCGTTTAGATCAAAAACGAGAAAATGAGGAATTTCGTCAAAAACTTTTAAATGAAATCAATTCAACTAACCAGAATATATAAAAGAACAACAGATAACTATGGGATTAAGTTTGTAAAAAACGCTTCCACATCCGCCAATTCCTTAGTCCGTCTAAATGGCGGCAAGCTTTGCCAAATGCGTTTTCCGTAAGGTTTGGTAATTAAGCGTGGGTCGCAAATCACTAGCACGCCTCTATCAGTTTCATCGCGTATCAGCCGCCCTGCGCCTTGTTTAAGCGTAATCACCGAGTACGGTAATTGGTATTCCATAAACGCGTTTTTGCCATCGGCGGTGAGTTTGTCGATGCGGGCGGAGAGTACTGGATCGTCGGGTGGGGCGAACGGGAGTTTGTCGATGACGACGACGGATAGCGCTTCGCCGCGCACATCGACGCCTTCCCAAAAGCTTTGGCTACCCACCAATACAGCGTTGCCGTGTGCGCGAAAGCGGTCTAGCAACTCAGTACGGGTGCTTTCGCCTTGCAATAATAACGGGTATTCCATGCCCTTATTACCGAATTCATCTTTTAAAATTGCATGGACTTCACGCATAGCTTTTAGCGAAGTGCACAGCACAAAAGCGCGGCCACGGCTGGCTTGTATCACAGGCAAGGCAACTGCGGCAACGGCGGCGGTGTAGCCTACGCTGTTTGGGTCTGGCATGTTTTGCGGGGCGTATAGTAGCGCTTGGGCATCGTAATTAAATGGGCTTTCCCAAAAGCCAGTCGTGGCGTCATGCAAGCCCATTTGCGCGATGTAGTGGCTGAAATCGCTTTTAACTGCCAGCGTGGCGGATGTGAAAATCCAAGCGCGTGGTTGTGCATTAAGTTGTTTGCTAAAGCCTTCGGCCACGCTAAGCGGCGTTGCGTGTAGCTGCACAGATTGCGTAAACACCTCTACCCAGCGCACTAAATTGGGGTTAATTGCCTTAAACCAGCTGTTTAATTGCGCGTTGAGTTCTTCGCCGCGTTGCCAACATTTTTCTAGCATGGGGTCGCGCGCCGCTTGGCTTTCTAGCACTTTATTTAAGTCGCTTAACATGGCTTGCATATCGGCAAAAGCGGCCTCAAAACCCTTTAACGCCAGCGCCTTATTCACGGCCAGGCGCGAGCCTTCATAGGCAAAAACTAGCCGAAAATCTTTGCAAGCTTTTTCTAGTTTTGGAATGCTTTCACCCAGCGCAACGCAATCTTTAGCCGAGGTTAAATGTGCAGCCAAACTATCGCGGCAAAGCTCGGTTAATTGCGAAGTCGAAATATCTTCGCCAAAAAACAAGCCTGCCACTTCGGGCAATTGATGCGCTTCATCGAAAATAACTGTATTGGCACTTGGCAACAGCTCCGTCACGCCTTCGTCGCGCAGCATCACATCAGCAAAAAATAGGTGATGATTTACCACCACCACATCGGCTGCTAGCGCCTTTTTACGCGCCTCCATCACAAAACATTCTTTGTAAAAACTGCAGTCTTGGCCAAGACAATTATCGCGCGTGCTGGTCACATTTAGCCAAATCGTCGCGTTTTCTGGTACTTCGGTCAGCTCCGATTTATCGCCTGTTTTGCTATTCTCAGCAAAGTTTTTAATCAAATGCACATATTTTGCATCCTCACGGCTAGCAAATCGGCCACTATTGGCAGCAGCTTCAAGATGATAATGGCACACATAATTCGAGCGGCCTTTCAACATCGCGACCGTAACAGGCACTTTCAAAGCATCGCGCACATTAGGCAAATCGCGGCTAAATAGCTGATCCTGTAAATTCTTCGTCCCCGTGGAAATAATCACTTTGCCACCAGACAACAGCGCAGGCACTAAATAAGCAAAAGTTTTACCCGTGCCAGTACCCGCTTCGGCCACTAACTGTTTGTTACCTTTGATGGCAGCTTCTATCGCCAGCGCCATTTCTAGCTGCTGCGAGCGCTCGCTAAAGCCATCAATCGCGGTTGCTAGCGCGCCGCCTTGCTTAAAAATTTGCGTTAATTTTGAGTTTTCTGCCATGCCGAAATTATCCCATGAATACGCTAAAATTCATGCAATGTGCTGAAAATGCTCGATTAATTACACTTGTTACTACATTTTTTACAATTAAAGTCTTGTGCTGTGGCTTTTACTTTGCTAACCTCGCTTTGTATTAATTTAGCTAGGGTATTGTTTTATATTGTTATTTATGAATCGTTTGGTTTGCATTGTATTTTTAAGTTTAAGTTTTGCCACGCACACATTTGCAGAAGAAGTTTTGTCTGAAAATGCTGCTGGCATCGTTTTACTTAGTGTGAGCGAAGCGGGCGATAGTTATAGCGAAAGCGTGGATGCGCCCACCAGCTGGCAAGAAAAGGCGCAAGAAGTGCTGCTGAACGCATTTAGTCTAACGGGAATTAAGTATAAATATGGTGGAAAATCACCCGAAACTGGCTTCGATTGCAGCGGTTTTGTCAGCTATGTATTTCGCAATGCGGTTAATTTAACCTTGCCTGCCACGGCGCTTGCGATTAGCCAAATCGGCAAAACCGTAAAAAAAGGCGAGCTTCAACCAGGTGATTTGGTGTTTTTTAATACGCTAAAATCGGCTTTTTCTCATGTTGGTATCTACATTGGCGATAACAAATTTATTCACGCACCTAGAACAGGTGCGGCTGTGCGGGTAGAAAGCATGAAAAATGGTTACTGGGCAAGCCGTTTTAATGGCGGCCAGCGCCTAGACGAACAAGTAGAAAAGTCTGAAGAAGCAGAAAAAGCTGCCTCTAATTAAAAAGACCACAGATGCGGTCTTTTTAATTTATTTCTAAGGTTAAATTTCTAGTCTGTTTATTCGTAAAATTTGGCAATTTCTCCAGGTTTTCGCAACATTTTATCTACCTCGCCCGAATGCAATTCCTCTTGATAAATCATCTCGCGCGCATATTCTTCTAGCATCACCGAGTCGCCTTCAACCAATTTCAACAAAGCTTTGTAGGCGTTTAAAGATAGTTTTTCGTGCGCCATAGATTCGCGCAAAATATCACCAATATCGTGATTATGCGTTTCTAACAATGGGCCGATAGATAGCGATGGATGTCCTCCTAAATGCGTAATCAACTCACCTGCTTTTTCGGCATGAGTAAGTGATTCTGCCGATTGGCCCCGCAGCCAAGACACAATAGGGATGCGGTTGTAGCCAAATACCATTAAAGAATAATGCGTATAGCGCACCACGCCCGCCAGTTCCAGCTCCAATATTGTGTTAAGTGCTTGAATTACTGGGGTATTAATATCATGATTTTCAACCATTTTATGCTCCTAATCAACCAACATTATGTTAGTTTATACCAAAATATATTCCTAAACTACTATCTATCACTATAATCCAGCTTCTCGCTGTGGCCTAGGTCTCGCTCTGGCGCAATAACATCGCGAATTAACTGCTTTAATTCTTTCGATTCTGGAAAGCGCCCTTGTGCTTTGCGCGAAAACAATGTCGCCCCGTTGAGCCTCACTTCAAACACGCCGCCTGTGCCTGGCATTAAGCTCACAGCATTTAAATCGGCCTCAAAGGTTGTAAGCAGCTCTTGCGCCAACCAAGCTGCGCGCAACAGCCATCTACATTGCGTGCAATATTCAATTTCAACTACGTGCGTGTTCATGCATTATTCCTTACGCTAAATTTTACAAAATATTCACGTTACACTATATATAAATCACTTGAAATGGCGCAAAATGAACCTATATTTGATTGTAGGCTCTGATATGCCTGTAGTAATAGTTTATTTTGATGATAAAGGATTTAAATGCGTTCTACTTTTGAAAAATTTGGATTAATCGGCTCTGGTGTTCTAGTCGGGGTGCTTGTTAGTCTTAACTTCTCGGCCTTGGCTGAGAAGGTCACCGCACAACAATTACCTATAGATGATTTGCGCGTATTTGCTGAAGTCTATGGCAAAGTAAAAAGCGATTACGTAGAACCAGTTGAAGATAAAAAGCTTATCAATGAGGCTTTAACAGGTATGTTATCTGGTTTAGATCCACATTCTACTTTTATGGATGCAGATGCTTACAAAGATTTGCAAGCAGGTACGCAAGGTGAATTTGGTGGCTTAGGTATAGAAGTTGCCATGGAAGAAGGTTTAGTTAAGGTGGTTACGCCGATTGAGGACAGCCCCGCCTATAAAGCTGGCCTTAAATCTGGCGACCTGATTATGAAGTTAGATGACACGCAAGTGCGAGGCATTACGCTGAATGACGCAGTGAAAAAAATGCGTGGTAAGCCAGATACCAAAATCATACTGACCGTGTTACGCAAGGGCGAGGCTAAACCACTCACCTTTAATTTAACGCGCGCCGTTATTAAAACGCAAAGCGTTAAAAATAAATTTATCGAGCCAGGCTACGCTTATGTGCGTATTACCCAATTTCAAGAGCACACGGGCGAAGATCTTGCTAAAGCTCTAATTGCTTTGCAAGTGCAAAATAAAGGCCCATTTAAAGGTTTAGTGCTAGATATGCGTAACAACCCAGGCGGCTTGCTAGATGCGGCTGTGGGCGTATCTGCTGCATTTCTGCCTAAAGATGATTTAGTGGTTTATACCGAAGGCCGCGTAAACGATTCTAAAATGCGCCTTAGCGCTACGCCGCTAGATTATGCGCGCCGTGGCAAAGGTGATTACCTTAAAAACGTACCCGCTGATTACAAAAAAACACCGATGGTGGTGTTAGTAAATGCTGGCTCAGCTTCAGCTTCTGAAATTGTTGCTGGTGCACTGCAAGACCACAAACGTGCCACTATTTTAGGCATACAAAGCTTTGGTAAAGGCTCTGTGCAAACCATTTTACCGATGAACAACGGCAGCGCGATTAAGCTCACCACTGCACGTTATTTCACGCCAAATGGTCGTTCAATTCAAGCCAAAGGCATTGTGCCAGATATTATTATTGAAGATGGTTCTGATCAATCTAACAACTTGCACGAAGCCGATTTAGCCAAACATTTATCAAACCCAAAAGATTTAGATGCCAAAGCGCAAGCAGAAGCTAAAGATGCAGCGAAAGAAGCGGCTAAGGCCGCTGCGCAAGACGCAGCCAAAATTAAGTTGAATGAGAAAAAATTTGCTGAGCCGCAAGGCCCGATTGAGCCTGCCAGCAAAGAAGATATACAGTTTATGCAGGCGATGAATGTACTAAAAGGTTTGCCAGTACAAAAAACCCCAGAAATAAAAGCCGTAGAAGCTGAAGTTGGCGATGTAAAAGCGACTGACACGAAAAAGTAATTAATTTTTTAATTATTTTGAAGCCCTGCTTATGGAAATTAAGTGGGGCTTTTTAATGCGTTAATTTTATCTTCTGCATTAATTACCCATCATGTGCATTTTGGATTAAACTGTTTTTATGTTCCCTGAATTTAAAATAGATCAATTAATTGCAACTTTTGATTCTGGCCTGCGTACAGTTTTTGCTGGAGCGCAAGCGGCTAGGCCTCGCCCAGATGCAGCATTAGATGAACCTATACTTAATGAAGCAAGCAAAGCCCATGCAGCGGCACTTATGCGTATCAATCATGTGGGTGAGGTGTGTGCGCAAGCTCTATATAGCGGGCAAGCCTTAACTTCGCGTAACGCGCATATTGTTAGCACACTAAAGCACGCAGCGACCGAAGAAACAGATCATCTGGCTTGGTGTGAAACACGCATTAACGAGCTTGGCGGCCGTAAAAGTTTGCTAAACCCGCTTTGGTATTCAGGCAGTTTTGTCCTAGGCGCAATAGCAGGAGCATTAGGCGACAAATGGAACTTAGGCTTTTTGGCGGAAACTGAAAATCAAGTCTCAACACATTTGCAAAATCATTTGAGCCAACTTGATGAAACCGACATTAAAACGCGTACAATTGTTAATCAGATGCAGCAAGATGAAGCAGCACATGCGCTTGAGGCCAAGCAGCTTGGTGCAAGTGAGTTGCCAGCGCCAGTGATCGCTGGCATGAAGTTCGCTTCTAAAATCATGACATCAACAGCTTACTATATTTAAGACGAGCATTTTAAGGTAAGGACAATAAGTTCAACATGCAAAAATTTAGTGATGTATTGCTAACACTAGACAGTGCAGACGAAGTGCGACGCATTGAGCTCTACTATGAAAATGGTAAGCCTGCGGGCGCAATTGAGAACAAGCCTGGCAGTCAAGGTTCCGTTAAGGTTTTCCATCATCTCTACAAAATGTATGGTGGTATTACGCTAGACGCGGCTGTAGAAGGCTTGGCACTTTACGCCGAACACACGGAAGATGCCGAAAACTGCCCTGGTAAGCACCCAAATGTAGATAGATTAATTAATGTGCTTGAAAACGAAGAACCACTCACGGTAAAAGTGATTATGAATTAAGCTTTTTTGTGATGAGCTGCAATCGGAGGATGGTAGATAAGCTCAAGCAAGTGCCCAACAGAATCTAGGCAATAAAAGCCGCGTGCACCGTCACGATGTGTTTTGGGCGCTTCAGTAATTTTCACACCACTTTCCACAAAATACGCGTACCAGTTGTCCACATCGTCAGCCGTTTTTAGCACAAACCCAATATGATCTAAGCGCTGTTGCGCTTGTGGCGTGTAATCCACACGGTGCAACGCAAACACGTCGCCCTCATTGGTTAAATACACATTATCCGCATCGGGTTGCCATTCAATTTTCATACCCATGATGCGCGTATAAAAATCCACACACTTTTCTAGCTCTTGCACAAACAAAGCAATATGACGAATGCCCAACATACCGCGTGGATATTGGCTGGTAGGCTTATTCATGCTCGAGCGCTTTTATCTCGCTTGTTTTTATCTCAAAGCCATGGGTAATTTCGACCGATTTGCTGAGCATAATTGATGCAGAACAATATTTTTCTGCCGATAATTTCACCGCACGCTCCACTTGTGTTGTGTTTAGATTATTGCCAGTAATCACAAAATGCACATGAATTTTAGTAAACACTTTAGGGATTTCATCCGCGCGCGTCGCGTCGATTTCTGCAACACAATCAGTAATGGGCTGACGCGCTTTTTTCAAAATCGCCACCACATCAAACGAAGTGCAAGCGCCCATGCCGATAAGCAGCATTTCCATCGGACGCATACCGATGTTACGCCCGCCGTTCTCTGGCGCGCCGTCCAGCACCACAGCATGGCCCGTTTCAGATTCGCCGACGAACGAAACACCATCAATCCATTTAATTTTTACCTGCATATCATCTTTCTAATGTAGGAGGGGCGACTCGCCCAGATTGCCATTTTCAAGACTTTCGCGACGAGGGCGTCGCTCCTACAAAAATTCAATTCGCGGCTAACAACCGTAAAGGTAGCTCCCGTGGAATATATGTGCTAAAGCACATTATTCACGCGTGAAAGCTGCTCCTACCTATTATTTTACGTCTAGCAATTCAACATCAAAAATCAAGGTCGCATTCGGCGGAACCACCCCACCCGCGCCACGTGCGCCGTAGCCCATTTCTGGCGGAATAACCAGCGTGCGTTTGCCGCCAATTTTCATACCAGCAAAACCTTCATCCCAGCCTTGAATCACTTGTCCTGCGCCTAAATCAAACTTAAACGCTTCTTTTCTATCGACGCTGCTATCAAATTTTGTACCTTTTTTGTCTGCGGCTTTGTCGTCATAAAGCCAGCCTGTGTAATGCACACTTACGTTAAAGCCAGGCTCAGCTTCGCGGCCAGTGCCCAAGGTTGTGTCATTCTTTTGTAATCCAGTAATAGTGCTACTTGAAGTCATTGTGGGAGTTTCCTGTGTTGATGTTGTGGTAGTAGATTCGGCCTTACATGCGTTGAGCGTAAAAGCACACGCACCTGCCAGCAAAATATTAATTAGCTTCATTTGAATATAACCTTAAATTGTAAAAAGCGCTTAAATAATAAAACGATATGATACCGCAAACGTAAGCAAGTTCGCAGTTGTTACAATGTTTAGGGTTGTTGATGCACCCATTCAATCAGCGCATCTTGCGCATTTTTACTGCCCGCCGCTTTTGCATGGTTCACCAGCATCACCAGCACGTGGCGATGATTATTAGCATCTAGCACGTAGCCTGCAACCGCGCTCACGCCATCAATAGAGCCTGTTTTTAAGTGCGCACGGCCATTAGATTGACTTTCAACTAAGCGTTTTTTGATAGTACCATCTTGCGATAATATAGGTAGCGAGGCCATGAGTTCTGGCATTACTGGGCTGTGATAAGCGCTGACTAACATTCGGCCCAAATGCTCAGCGCTTATACGCTCAACCCGCGATAAACCCGAGCCGTTTTCAATCACCAACTCTTTAAAATTGAGGCCTTTTGTACTTAGCCAATTTTTCACCGCCTTTTCACCATTAACTTCCGTCGCGGGTGGTAAAAGTTTTTCGGCGGAGATGGTTAACAGCAACTGCCGAGTCATCAAGTTGTTGCTCCACTTGTTAATATCTCGAATCACGTAGCCTAGTGGGTCGGATACTTGCTCCAGCACTTTTACAGCACCAGTCGGCATTTCTTGTATTTTTAACTTGCCATTAAACGTGCCGTTTAATTCGTGCCATAATTTTTTAAAAGTAAAAAAAGCGTATTTTTCGTCATCAAGCACACTCAGCTCCAAAAAGCGCTCTCCACACGCAGGTGAAAAAGTGCCGCTAAAGATCACCATCGCGCCGTTATCTTTAGGTTTAACCGAGTAGCTAAAACGGCTACGCCACTCGCCACAAGCGCCTTGTGAGAGCTGCATGTTATTCACAATTTGCACTTCTGGCAGCTCAAATTCCTGGGTCACATTTACACCAGTTTCGGTGGCGATAAATTTGAAGCTTGTGTTGCGACCATTCACCAAAAATGCGCTCGGCTCGGCGTTATAAGCGCGCCAAGTTTCTTCATCAAAGGTTTTTCTGTTGCCGACATTTTTAGCAAAATAGCTTTTATCAATGATTAAATCGCCATTAATTTGTTTGATTCCCGCTTGTTGCAAGCTCATTAGCAAGCGCCAAAACTCTTGCGCCTTAAAGCTCGGGTCGCCATAGCCTTTGATGATTAAATTGCCATTCAACACGCCATTAATTAGGCTGCCATCGCGATACAATTCTGTTTTCCAGCGATAACTGGGTGAAAGCAAATCAAGCGCAGCATTTGTGGTGACCAACTTCATCACCGAGGCTGGGTTCATGCTCTTATCTGCGTTATGGCTAAGAATTGGGCTGTTAGCCTCTACCGCTTGCACGAAAACTGCTACACTATTTTGTGGGATACCTGCATTTTTCAAGGCATCAGCCACCGTAGCGGGTAGCACGGCATGGGCGCAAAAACTCAACAAACTCAAGCCAATAATTAGTAATTTTTTCATGCGATTTCCTGTAAGGCTTTAACAGTCGCTTGCAGCATAAAATCTATTTCAGATGTTGTAATAGTATAGGGCGGCATAAAGTAAACCGTGTTGCCAATCGGTCGCAACAGTAAGCCTTGCTTGATTGCAGCTTGATAAAACTGTTTTGAAAACTGTACGTTTTTAGTGGTGACATCAAACGCAAAAATCATGCCCTGATGACGCATATGTTGAATTGGCAGGTCAGTAAGCACTTGCATTGTAGATTGAATTAGCGCTGACTTTTCACGATTCCTCTCTAAAACATTGTCACTTTCAAAAATCGCCAATGTCGCCAAAGCAGCGCTACATGCCAGCGGATTGCCCGTGTAGCTGTGGCTGTGTAGAAAGCCTTTCGTCACTTGATCATGGTAAAACGCTTGGTAAATCTCATCGCGTGTCAGCACAACCGAAAGCGGCAAATAACCGCCTGTAATGCCTTTGGATAAACACATAAAATCGGGGCGGCAATCTTGTTTTTTTACGCAATATTTTTTATCACAATCTTGCTCACACGCATTAAAGCTGGCAAACATTGTCCCTGTACGCCCAAAACCTACTGCGATTTCATCGGCGATTAAATGCACGCTATATTTTGTGCAAATCTCTGTGGCGCGTTTTAAATACACTGGGTGATACATGCCCATGCCCGCTGCACATTGCACTAACGGCTCGATAATAAAGGCTGCCAGCTCGTGTGAGCGCTCTCTCACATATTGTTCAAGCGCCTCCGCGCAGCGCATTGCAAACGCCTCTGCACCCTCACCCGCCTCCGCCAACCGAAAATCTGGGCTAGGCATTTGGGCAGATTGCATCAACAGCGGCGCGTAAGTATCTTTAAAAATCGCCACGTCAGTCACACCCAGCGCGCCCAGCGTCTCGCCGTGGTAACTATTTTGCAAACTGATAAATTTGGTTTTATTCGGCTGACCAGTATTTCGCCAAAAATGAAAACTCATCTTCAAAGCAATTTCCGTCGCACTCGCGCCATCAGATGCGTAAAACGCATGGCCTAAACCCGTTAATTCGGCCAATTTCTCTGATAATTCCACCACAGGTTCATGCGTAAAACCCGCCAACATCACATGCTCCAGCGTATCTAGCTGCAACTTAATCGCATCTTTAATACGCGGATTATTATGCCCAAACAAATTCACCCACCAACTACTCACCGCATCCAAATAGCGCGCGCCTTCTGTATCGTACAGCCAAACACCATGGCCACGTGCAATCGGGATAAGCGGATAATTTTCATGCTGCTTCATCTGCGTGCATGGATGCCACACCGATTGCAGACTACGGGATAGGAGGGTTTGGTTAGTCAATTCAGCATGCTTTTAAAAACAATAACAATGCGTTTTTGTTCACTTTTTGCGATTATTTCAATTTGCGTCAAAGCGCGTGGCGATATTTGAATTGGCGAGTGCCAGCCGATGTACCAGCACTTTTAGAAATGCGCGGTTAAAGCTAAGCTGTAGTTGTTCTGATGATTGTTCTAGCACTTCAGATTTAATTTTCATTAACATCACTGGCATTGCCGATATGATGCTGGCGTTGCGCTCTGCTTTGGTTTTGTCGATATAGGCCATTTCGCCAAAACAATCCCCTTTATCAAGCGAGGTCAGCGTTTTTCCCATTTTGATGACATTCACTTTGCCTTTGATAAGCAAGAAAAAAGAAGAGCCATAGTCGCCTTCTTTCACAAGAGTTTTGCCAGTAAGAAACTTTGCCCACTCGCTAATACGAAGCACTTCCCACAATTCTACATCACTAAATTCTGCGAAAAATGGCAGTTTTTTTAAAGCATTAAATTTTTCAGAGTCAGCAATAACTCTAGTTTCACTATCAACCAGTGCCACACAAGAGGCTAAATCAGTGGTTACATCTGCCCATGCATAGTAGCGATTAGCTAAATTTTTCTCCATCATGCGATGCACAATATTGGCCAGTTTTTCTGGAATCTCTGGGCGTAGCTCGCGAATGTTGAGTGGTGCTTGATGTAACACTTTATCTACATAGTTAAAGCTGTCATCTGCATCAAATGGCAGGCGACCTGTGAGCAACCTAAACATCACCGCGCCTAGCGAATAAATATCGGATTGGTGTGTGATATGGCCATTGCTAGCTTGCTCTGGCGAGAGGTAAGCTGGAAAATCAGCCGCCTCCATATAGTCACTATTCGCGATTAAATTGTTGCCAAAATCCGCAATTTTAATTTCACCCTGCTTAGTGTACATAATATTGACAGGTTTTAAATCACTATGAATAAGGCCCTGACCATTAGCAAAATCAAGCGCTGCACAGCACTTAAACATATATTGCATAACGGTTTGTATGGGCAGTAAATGATTGATTTCTATATGCGCCTCTAAAGAAGCGCCTTGCACCAATTCCATCACAATATAATTCTGCCCAGCCTCTACCACCGCATCAAAAATACTCACGATATGTGGGTGGTTAAGTTTGCCTACTATAGCGGTTGCCGTAAGAAACACCTGATTGAACTTTTGGCGCTGTTCGTCATGAGAAAAGCTAGCAGGTTTAAGAAGCCTAATCGCCACATCACGCTTAGCATAAGGGTCGTGCGCATGATAAACAATACCAAGCCCACCGCGTCCAAGTTCGGCGATAATTTGATATTTACCAATATTTTTAAGGGGAGTATTCATATTTTACTCAATTTTGCTACCTAACAATTTTGCGGAAGGTATCGCAGCTTATTAACACTGCGACTAAATATGGCGCTTTTTTATTGTGATGTACAGCTACTACCGATTATATAACGCTTAAGCAGGTTTTTACTTGCGCGCGGCTATTTTATTAAATTTTACAATGGCTTAAGTCTTTAAACATTAGACTTTATTAGTGCAGTAGTTTTTTTACATCCTTATCGGCCACCAAAGCCGCCGATACTTGCGTTTGCATGTCTGAACCGAGATCCCAGCCTGCTTCTTTGGTAGAGAGTTGCAGCATATTACATAATGCTAAAATGAGTTCTTGGGTTAAATTCATTCGCACTGTTACACCTTCCAAGCAAGGTATTTCAAGGGTTGGTATCTTTTCTTGGTACACAACTAGCATTAGGCCAATGGCCAGCATTGCACCATTATTTACCACCTCATTACGCGGTTGATATTCGGTCACGAAGTCCATTTTCTGTAGTGCTTCGGCGGTTTGTACTTCTTGCTTAAACTGCTCCACAGCCTTTTCTGGTGGCGTATTTGCTTGAATGGACGTTGCACTTGGCATATTACTCTCACCCTTGAGCAATTGCCAAAGTTGCTTGGTAATGCGACTCGTCAACCAAACGAGCAGCTCAGAATTATCGGCCAAGCCCACGCGCAATAATAGCCGATCTTGCTCAGTGTTATAACCTAAGTTAATCTGCTGAATCGCCGCTTCTGGCTTATTGGTGGCGGGTGGTGTTTGCGCTGTCAAAATTAACCCCATATACTTTTAATCTCATTTTTTATTAACTTACACTTGAAAATAATTAATTTAACACCACTTTAACAATCTGCATTTAGCAATCTAAGCCTGCGAGTGCTAAAATGTTGCCTGAACAATTTTTTAACAAATTATATAGTAACCCATTAGGAGAAATTGAATGAAAATTCGTCCATTACACGATCGCGTAGTTGTAAAACGCTCTGAAGAAGAACGCACGACCGCATCAGGCATTGTAATCCCAGATTCTGCCACAGAAAAACCAGATCAAGGCGTGGTAACAGCAGTTGGCAACGGCAAACGTGATGACAGCGGCAAAATTAATGCGCTAGACGTTAAGGTTGGCGACAAAGTGCTATTCGGCAAATACTCAGGCCAAACAGTTAAGGTAGATGGCGAAGAGTTATTGGTGATGCGCGAAGAAGACATTATGGCGATTGTTGAGTAATCATAAAATCTTAGCCACAGGGAACACAGAGGTCACAGAGAAAAACTCTTAAACCTTATTTTGATTTCTGGGCTTACCAATTTTTTAATATTAAATGCTGCAAAAAATTGAGAAAAATAAAGTTTTTGATTTTCTCTGTGCACTCTGTGTGCTCTGTGGCAAAAAAAAGGAGTAATTAACATGGCAGCAAAAGACGTAAGATTCGGCGACGAAGTTCGCCAAAAAATGACTAACGGCGTAAATATTCTCGCCAATGCAGTAAAAGTAACTTTAGGCCCAAAAGGCCGCAACGTAGTATTAGAGCGCTCTTACGGCGCGCCGACCATCACTAAAGATGGCGTTTCTGTAGCCAAAGAAATTGAGCTTAAAGACAAGTTTGAAAACATGGGCGCACAAATGGTAAAAGAAGTCGCTTCAAAAACTTCTGATATCGCGGGTGACGGCACCACAACGGCGACTGTATTAGCACAAGCTATTATTCGTGAAGGCATGAAATCAGTAGCTGCGGGCATGAACCCAATGGATTTAAAACGTGGTATCGATAAAGCGGTTATAGCGGCCGTTGCAAGCCTTAAAGAACAATCTAAAGATTGCACAACCAGCAAAGAAATCGCTCAAGTAGGCTCAATTTCAGCCAACTCGGATGAATCTATCGGCAAAATCATTGCTGATGCAATGGACAAAGTGGGTAAAGAAGGCGTGATTACGGTTGAAGATGGTTCTGGCTTAGAAAGCGAGCTGGATATTGTAGAGGGCATGCAATTTGACCGTGGTTATCTGTCACCTTATTTCATTAACAATGCAGAACGTCAAATTGCGTTGTTAGATAATCCATTCGTGCTATTGCACGACAAAAAAATATCAAACATCCGCGATTTACTACCAACATTAGAGCAAGTGGCTAAATCAGGTCGTCCATTATTGATTATTGCAGAAGATGTTGATGGCGAAGCGCTAGCAACATTGGTTGTGAATAACATCCGTGGCATCTTAAAAACCACCGCTGTTAAAGCGCCTGGTTTTGGTGATCGTCGTAAAGCCATGTTAGAAGATATTGCTATCTTGACTGGCGGTACCGTCATCGCTGAAGAAGTGGGCTTGAAACTTGAAAATGTAACACTTGAAAATTTAGGTTCTGCTAAGCGTATTGAAGTGGGTAAAGAAAACACCATTATCATTGACGGCGCAGGTGTTGAGGCCAATATCAAATCACGCATTGCACAAATCAAAGCACAAATTGAAGAAGCCACGAGCGACTACGATAAAGAAAAATTGCAAGAACGCGTGGCTAAATTAGCTGGCGGTGTTGCAGTGATTAAAGTAGGCGCGACCACTGAAATTGAAATGAAAGAGAAAAAAGCCCGTGTTGAAGATGCCTTGCATGCAACCCGTGCAGCGGTTGAAGAAGGTATTGTTGCTGGCGGCGGCGTGGCATTGATTCGCGCACGTGATGCAATTTCAAAAGTAAAAGGCGACAACCTAGATCAAGAAGCTGGTATTAAAATCGTGCTTCGTGCGGTTGAAGAACCATTACGCCAAATCGTACAAAACGCGGGTGTTGAGCCATCTGTAGTAGTCAACAACGTTGCAGCTGGCAAAGACAACTATGGTTACAACGCGGCCAACGAAACCTACGGCGATATGATTGAAATGGGTATTTTAGACCCAACAAAAGTAACGCGTAGCGCATTGCAAAATGCAGCATCAGTAGCTGGATTAATGCTAACAACTGATTGCATGATTGCTGAATTGCCTAAAGACGACAGCCCATCTATGGGTGGTGGTGATATGGGTGGGATGGGTGGCATGGGCGGCATGATGTAGTTTTTTTAATTTTGCCTCAACTTTCCACCTCACGGCGGGTTGATGCAATAACGAAGTTCTACCTTGTTACTCCGTAGTATTAAAACCTCGCCTCGGCGAGGTTTTTTATTGCAACTTGTTATTTGACGTAACGCAACCCGTCAATTAGGATGCTTATTTTACGTTAACCTTTAAAGGGGCCCATATGAAGCGCGAAAGATTTTTAGTAAAGTCGTTGGCTGACAATGCTGAGGGAACAAAAGCAGGTCTTTTCAAACTTTTAGAAAGCCTTGAAACTTATAGTAGCGCTGTAATAGTTGTGCCCAAGCTAGAGAATGTAAGTCATACTATGCTTGCTGAAGTCCTTGGAGAGCCTTTGTCAAAGCAACTGATTAAAGATAGAGAAATTTCTTTCACAGATAACAAGAAAGTTAGCTTGTGTTCAGAGGCGACATTAAAGAACTACAAGTATTCAGACGCTTATTTGGCGTTGTGGGGTTCAGAGCAATCAATTCAAACAATTGAAACTTTGCCACAGTGCAAATACATAGTATTTGTAACATGGTCATCACAGGACTTTGAAAAGTGGGAAATCAACAACAACGTTGATGTCATATATGATGACCAAAAAGGCTAGCCCATCCACCAAGTGGGACGTGCTAAAGCCTTGTAGGGTGGGTCACTTGTGACCCACGCGTTGCAATAATTCAACATATCACAACCGCGTGGGGTTAAAACCCCACCCTACTATTAAATCACTTAAAATATCGGCATGTCACATTATCGACGCGCTAACACACCTAATGCCACCTATTTTTTCACGGTGGTGACTTATCGTCGGCAAACCTTTTTATGTGATGAACCTGTGCGTAATGCGTTAAGAAACGCCATTCATAAGGTTCAAACACAATATCCTTTTAAAATTGATGCTTGGGTATTGCTGCCCGACCATATGCACACTATTTGGACATTACCTGAAAACGATGCCAATTTTTCGTTGCGCTGGCAATTGATTAAACGTTATGTCACACGCGAATGTGGCGCAGCTTTAAATCGCCCCGAATGGCTTAATGCCTCTAAAACAAAGCACCAAGAAGCTACTTTGTGGCAACGTAGATTTTGGGAGCATCAAATACGTGATGATAGCGACTATCAAAACCACATGGATTATTGTCATTTCAACCCTGTTAAACACGGCTTGGTGAAGCGCGTGCAAGATTGGCCGTATTCTTCTTTTCATAAACAGGTTAATTTGGGTCATTATCCAATCAATTGGGCTGGGCAAGGCTTGATGGAGAAAGGCGAATTTGGGGATGATTGAGATGTTGGTTAAAAATAAAATGGCAATCCGCGTGGGTCACAAGTGACCCACCCTACAATATAGATTGAAACTAACTTTATGACGCAACAAAAACCAGGACAACTTCACCCTTCATGGCTAGCAGTCATTGGTGATGAACTCGAAAAGCCTTATATGCTAGCGTTGCGTCATTTTCTGAAAGAGGAAAAAGCGGCTGGCAAAGTGATTTTTCCACCTAGCCCATTGATTTTTAATGCGTTTAATCACACACCTTTTGATAAAGTGAGAGTGGTGATTATTGGGCAAGACCCATATCACGGGCAGGATAATAATGGCCAAGCACAAGCACATGGTTTGAGTTTTTCTGTGCCAAAAGGCATTGCTCCGCCGCAATCGTTAATGAATATTTTTAAAGAAATTGCGTCTGATTTGGGTATTAAGATGAGTACCAGAAATAATAAAAGCGGCGATTTAACGCCGTGGGCAGACCAAGGCGTGTTGTTGTTAAATGCCACATTAACAGTCGAACAAGCCAAAGCAGGTTCTCATCAAGGTAAAGGTTGGGAAGTGTTTACAGATGCCGCCATCGCCGCATTGAATACGCATCGCGAAGGTTTGGTGTTTGTGTTGTGGGGTAGTTATGCACAAAAAAAAGGCGCGTTTATTGATGAAGGCAAACATTTGGTTTTAAAATCCGTGCATCCATCGCCATTGTCAGCGCATCGTGGCTTTTTTGGTAACCATCAATTTTCTAGCATTAATCAACATTTAATTCAGCAAGATCAAAGACCGATTGATTGGCAGCTTTAATCGTTTTAGTTTAGGCAAATGCTGATTAAATCGTCATTGCGAGGAGCGTAGCGACGCTGCAATCCAGATTCTCATTTTAGAACAAAGCACTGGATTGCCGCGCTTCGCTCGCAATGAGGGCTTTATGAATAAATCAGCGTTTCCTTAGATTTTTTGTACGGACTTTTTTGATGTTTCAAATTCAATCATTCTAAGGTACAAACAAACCGCTTGTCGTCTAATTACAACTTGTTTACACTTCACTACAAGTTAGTTACAAACTGACTGCACCCAAAAAAAGCCCCGATTAAGGGGATTAAATCGGGGCAAAATGCCATATTGTATAAGGCTTCCGCTCAGGGAGGAAAGAAGCGGAAAGATAACAAAACCAAAGCTTTGCTACCATGCAAGTTCTGACTAAGGCTGTTTCGCTAAGTTCCAGTTATTTTCAAGGTTTTTGTAACAGTTTGTATCAAGCATTTTAA
>JANMOP010000005.1:0-13760 GCA_031369365.1 Methylotenera sp. | reverse complement strand
GGCAAGTGAGGTTGGGCCTGCGTTATTTTTCTCTTTACTGATTATTACTTTGTCATTCATTCCTGTATTTACGCTAGAGGCGCAAGAAGGCAAACTATTTGCGCCATTAGCTTTTACTAAGACCTATGCCATGGCGGCGGCAGCTGGCTTATCGGTCACGCTAATTCCTGTGCTGATGACGATATTTATTCGTGGCCACATTCGTCCTGAACACAAAAATCCGCTTAACCGCTGGCTGATTGCAATATACAAACCGTTATTAAGCAAAGTGCTGCACTATCCAAAACTCACGCTAGGTGTCGCCTTAATTCTAGTGTTGATTACGCTTTATCCGCTTAGCAAGCTTGGTAGTGAATTTATGCCGCCTTTAGACGAGGGTGATTTGCTTTATATGCCAACGGCCTTACCAGGGTTGTCGGTTTCTAAAGCGTCAGAAATTTTGCAATTAAGTGATAGGCTGATTAAAACCGTGCCCGAGGTAAAATCAGTTTTCGGCAAAACAGGCCGCGCTGAGACGGCGACTGATCCCGCACCGTTAGAGATGCTGGAAACCACCATTCAATTTAAACCGCGTGATGAATGGCGCGCGGGTATGACACCAGAGAAATTAATCAAAGAGCTGGACACTAGGTTGAAAATACCAGGTATGGCGAATGTTTGGGTGCAGCCGATTCGTAACCGCATTGATATGCTTTCTACAGGCATTAAAAGCCCAGTCGGTATCAAAATTGGCGGGGCAGATTTAGCCACACTTGAAAAACTGGGCGAAGAAGTGGAGCGCCTGATGAAAAAAGTACCAGGTTCTAGCTCGGTAATCGCCGAGCGTGTGACAGGTGGGCGTTATATTGATGTCAAAATAGATCGACTAAAAATCGCCCGCTATGGCTTGAATATTGATGAGGTGCAATCGTTAATTTCCACGGGAATAGGCGGTGACAATATTGGTGAGAAAATTGATGGGCTGGCTCGTTTCCCCATCAATGTGCGCTTTCCAAGAGAGTTGCGCAATTCGGTAGAAAAACTTAAATCCTTACCTATTATTACAGCGCAAGGCGCAACCGTGCCACTGGGTGAAGTTGCAGAGATTAAAGTCACCGATGGTCCACCGATGATAAAAAGTGAGAATGCACGCCCCAATGTATGGGTATACGTCGATATTCAAGACCGTGATTTAGGCGGCTTTGTAAAAGAGGCTAAAACCATGTTGGATAAAGAATTGCAGCTGCCCGCAGGCTATTCAATTGCATGGTCGGGGCAGTTTGAATATTTTGAGCGTGCCTCAAAACGGCTTAGTTATGTCGTGCCAATGACGCTGGGCATTATTTTCATCTTACTATTTTTAGCCTTTAAACGCATCACACCAGCCATACTTGTATTAGGTAGCCTGCCTTTTGCCTTGGTTGGCGCGGTGTGGTTTCTTTACTTTTTAGGGCATCACTTTTCCATTGCTAGCGGTGTGGGCATGATTGCCTTATCTGGGCTGGCGGCTGAGTTCGGTATTATCATGCTGGTATATTTAGATGATGCCATTGAGCGTTATCGTGCCGCGGGCAAGCTTAATAACAAAGAAGATTTATACGCAGCATTGATTGAAGGCGCGGCTTTGCGGGTGCGGCCAAAAGCCATGACGGTTGCAGTGATATTGGCGGGGCTAATTCCTATTTTAATTGGCACGGGCACGGGGTCAGAAGCCATGAGTCGCATTGCCGCACCCATGGTAGGTGGTATGCTCACCGCGCCACTGCTTTCTTTATTTGTGTTACCTGCGGCTTATATGTTGTTAAGCAGGCAATGGCTAAAAGGTGCAAGTCATTAACTACATTTTACGAAACATTGGACTCTTTAAATAACAGCACATGTCAGGTAGCATTGCGTATGAATTAGTTGATAATACCGCTTTGCCCGCCGCGGCCAAGCAAACAAGCGCGCCAGACACTACACCTGCTATTGAGTTTGATGTGAGAAAACCGCAAATGGGTGACGCTGACCATAAGATGGAGCATTAAAATGATAACAAAATTTGTGATTATCAAATATATAGTTACCGCCGCCGTGGTGGTGATTGTTTCAGAGTTTGCCAAAACCAGCGACAAGCTAGGTAGTCTGATAGCCGCGCTGCCATTGGTGACGGTGCTCACGCTGATTTGGTTGTTTATTGAAAATCAACCAGCCACTAAAATCGCTAATCATGCGTATTACACATTTTGGTATGTGATTCCCACGCTACCCATGTTTTTACTGTTTCCGTATTTGTTACCTAAATTAGGTTTTTGGGTCACCTTAATCAGCTGCGTCATTTTCACATTAGTGATTTTTTATGGCTATGCATTGGTACTAAAACAGTTTGGAATTAATTTATTGTAATGCAAAAACGTTGGGATATATTCTGTAAAGTTGTCGATAATTTTGGCGATATTGGCGTCTGTTGGCGGCTGGCGCGGCAGTTGCAAACGGAACATGGATTGCAAATTAGGTTGTGGATTGACGATATAGAAGCAGCGCGGAATATTATCCCCAGTTTAAATATTTATGAAAACAACCAAGTGTGCGAAGAAATTACGATTTTAAAATGGCATACAGAAGCGGATTTTAGCGTAGCTGCAGAAGTTGTGATTGAAGCTTTCGCTTGCGAAATACCAGTGGCTTATTTGGCGGCAATGGCGCAAAAAAAATCTAAATGGGTCAATTTGGAATACTTATCCGCAGAAAGTTGGGTAGGGGATTTTCACACTAGGCTATCACCCCAAGCTAATGGATTAACGCGCTACTTTTACTTTCCAGGGTTTACAGAAACTACAGGTGGCTTGATTCGCGAACGTGATGTAAGCTCGCAACTTGGTGGCCATGCTAACCCTCGCCCGCAGGCGGGATTAGCAATGACTTGGCTGATGTCGTTTGTCAGCCTAGTCAGATGCTTAGTTGTTCCACCAGAGGGTACGCGACAGCGTGGGAGAGGGGCTGTAGAACTTAATTTAGATGCAGCCCCTCTCTCCAACCTCTCTCCCGCTTACGGGAGAGAGGTTTTTGTTGTGGAATCAAGTGAGCATAACCTAAAAATCTCACTGTTTTGCTACCCAAACGCGCCAATTAAAGATTTTTTTAATGCCCTGCAAACCAATAGCCATGCGGTTTCTGTCTATGTGCCTGAAAGTGGTATTCTGCCGCAAATTACCGATTATTTTGGTGCAAAAACGATAAGCGTGGGCGATTATTTCACGCGCGAAAATCTGCATGTGCACATTCTACCGTTTCTATCGCAGGCAGATTATGACCAGCTTTTGCGCGATTGTGACCTCAATTTTGTACGTGGCGAAGATAGTTGGATACGCGCGATTTGGGCGGCAAAGCCTTTTATTTGGCAGCCATATATCCAAGATGAAAACGCGCACACGAAAAAATTAGATGCGTTTTTAGATGTTTTTTATGCCAAATATGATAAAAAACACTTGCTCTGCAAGGCGCATAAATACTGGTCGGCAGGGCTGCTGCCAGAAGATGTTTTTGCTGAATATTTACAACATTTGCCAGCGCTTAAAACATACACGCAACTGCAACGCTCCCAACTTGCTAGCCAACCCGATTTAGCCGCTAAGCTGGTGATTTTTTGCAATAATATTTAGTTAAGGTATAATTCGCGCCTTACCAATTCATCAAACTAATTCGCAAGGCAAATTATGAAAACAGCACAAGAACTTCGCGCCGGTAATGTCATTATGATTGGCACCGACCCTATGGTAGTGGTAAAAGCCGAATACAATAAATCTGGCCGCAGTACGGCTGTGGTAAAAATGAAATTTAAAAACTTGCTCACCGAAGCACCATCTGAGACCATATACGGCGCTGGCGACAAGTTTGAAGTGATTGTGCTAGAGAAAAAAGAAGTGACTTACTCGTATTTTGCAGATCCAAGCTACGTGTTTATGGATGCCGATTACAACCAATATGATGTAGATGCCGAATTTATGGGTGATGTGCTACCGTATCTAGAAGATGGCATGACCTGTGATGTGCGTTTTTATGACGGCAAGCCTATTTCTGTTGAGCTACCAACCACCGTGGTGCGCGAAATTACTTACACCGAGCCAGCTGTAAAAGGCGATACATCAGGCAAGGTGATGAAACCCGCTAAATTGGCTTCAGGCTTCGAGTTCCCAGTGCCATTATTTTGCGCGCAGGGCGATAAGATTGAGATTGATACTAGAACAGGCGAATACCGTAACCGCGTATTGAAATAGTATGATGCTTTTAAAAAAAGCGCGCTTGATTTATTAATCAGCGCGCTTTTTTTTATTTGCTAAATTTATGCAAAAAATGTTTTATATAGCGTATATAAGCTGACGATTGATATTAAAGTCCCAACTAATATCAACAGTGTGTGCGTATGAAACTTTTTGCATGCATAAGCAGCAAAGGGTGCGGCGAATAGCCCGCCAATGACCAACCCAGCCACGATAGGCCACGGACCATCGCCCACTAATATTGAAAATACGATTGCGCTGGCAAAGGTGAGGAAAAATTCAGCAAAATTGACTGTACCGATGGTTTCTCTTGGGTTGTGGCCTGAACCTACAAGTGTTGTCGTCACTACTGGACCCCAACCACCACCTCCCACAGCGTCCACAAAACCACCAAATAGCGCCAGTTTAGCCACGTGCTTTGGTGCTTGTGTTGCAGGCTTTAGTTTACGAAAAATTTTACTGATAATATAAATGCCCATTATCAGCAAGTAAATTGAGATGTAAGGTTTAAGTATATTGCCGTCGATACTTGTCAGTATTAACGCGCCCACAACTGCACCAACAATGCCTGGAATGAGTAATTTAAAAAATAAAGATTTATTCACATTACCAAGTTTTACGTGAAAAATGCCAGAAACGCCAGTGGTAAAAACTTCGGCAATATGAACGCTAGCGCTTGCAACAGCAGGGCTTACACCAGTGGCTAGTAAGAACGTAGTGGAGGTTACGCCATAAGCCATGCCCAAAGCGCCGTCGATTGCTTGTGCAATAAGGCCGACCGTAAATGCAGTCCAAAATATGTCGCTTTGTAAAGTGCTGATGACAATTTGCTCTGCGCCATTTAACCCATTTTGTAAGAAAAGACGACTAAGCAGATAGCCAGTCGCCCCAATGAGCATAAAAATGGCCAGCCACATTGCTATGCTTAAAATGGGATGTTTAGTAGCGTGTGACGCTGATTGTTCAATAGGCGGAATGCCAAGTGAAGCATGCTCAGCATTGATTGTATTGTCAGATAAATCTAGGTCACGAAATTTCATTTGCTTGCTTATTAAAAACTAGAGCAAGCAGTATTACAAGGTTTTAATAAAATTAAAAAGAATATTAAATTATATACATATACTTTTTGAGTATTTAAGAAGCAGTTCCACCCACGGTCAAACCATCAATCTTAAGTGTGGGTTGGCCAACACCTACAGGTACGCTTTGACCTTCTTTGCCGCAAGTGCCTACGCCACTATCAAGCCGCATGTCGTTGCCTATCATGCTCACACGGGTTAACACATCTGGTCCGTTGCCGATTAAGGTTGCGCCTTTTACGGGGTAAGTGATTTTGCCGTCTTCAATCATATAGGCTTCGGCGGCGCTGAACACAAATTTTCCGCTGGTAATATCGACTTGCCCACCGCCAAAGTTAGCAGCATATAAACCTTTTTTAACAGATTTAATAATCTCTTCAGGGTCGCTAGAACCATTGTGCATATAGGTGTTAGTCATGCGCGGCATAGGGATGTGCGCGTAGCTTTCGCGCCGCGCATTGCCTGTAATGGGCATATTCATGAGTCTTGCATTAAGCGTGTCTTGAATATAGCCACGTAAAATGCCATCTTCAATCAGTACGGTTTTGTTGGTTTGATTGCCTTCATCATCCATACTCAGCGAGCCGCGTCTGTCAGCAATCGTCCCGTCATCCACAATGGTGATGCCTTTGGCCGCTACGCGCTTACCCATTTTATTGGCAAATGCCGAACTGCCTTTGCGGTTAAAATCGCCCTCTAAGCCATGGCCAATGGCCTCGTGCAATAAAATACCAGGCCAGCCAGCGCCTAGCACCACGGTCATACTGCCTGCGGGAGCAGGGCGCGCGTCTAGGTTAGTGATGGCTTGATGCACCGCTTTTTTGGCGTAATCTTGTAAAATTTCATCGGTGAAATAACTGTAATCAAAACGCCCACCGCCGCCAGATGAGCCTTGCTCGCGCCGACCATTTTGTTCTACATGCACTTGCACCGAAACCCGCACCAATGGCCGCACATCCGCGCCCATTACGCCATCGCTGCGCGCCACCATAATCACTTCGTACTCGCCCGCGATGCTCGCCATCACTTGGCTGACGCGCGGATCACACTTGCGAGCGAATTGCTCTAAACGTTCTAGCAATTTTATTTTTGCAGCGGCAGAAAGGCTGGCGATTGGGTCGTTTGGTAAATATAGCTGAGTATTTTGATTGGTAACAATACTTTTACCAGTTTGCGCTAAACCCAAATTGGCGATGGATTTAGTGGCATTGGCAGCCGCTTGCAAGGCAGGCAAGTTAATGTCATCAGAATAGGCAAAGGCAGTTTTCTCGCCACTTACCGCACGTACGCCCACGCCTTGATCAATACTAAAATTGCCCGATTTGACTTGACCTTCTTCTAAGCCCCATGATTCAGAGCGCGAATATTGAAAATACAAATCAGCGTAATCCACTTGGTGCGACATAATGCTGCCCAGCACCCCTTGCAGAGCGCTGGCATCCAGCCCCGTAGGTTTTAGCAACACGTCGTGTGCGGTGTCGAAGTGGGTGGCTTTGGTCAAATTTGGTTGTTCAATTTTCATTCAATAATTATCTCTAATAATAAGCTAATACTATACCAGTCAAGGGTTTAATGTGCTTTAAGTAAATTCTGCAAATGCAGCAGATTATTTCCCTCCCCAAGGAGGGGGAGGGCTAGAGCCTGCCCTCGAGTGGTTTAATCGAGGGGTGGGGGTGAATGTTTGCAAGTACGCACCCCCATCCTAACCTTCCCCCTGCTAGAGGGAAGGGATAACTGCGCTGCTAGATGCGATATTAAAAGTGCTACAACTAGATGCGATATTAATTGCGCTGCAACTAGACGCATTATTAAATGCTCTATGTCAGACCGCTTTAATGGTTTTATGTTTCAACGCGGGCAAGCTGTTGCGTAAGCCCGCTTGATAATCGCGATTGATATTGGCAATCACCACACCAGAACCGCGTGGCAGCCTATCTAGCACTACGCCCCAAGGATCAACAATCATGCTGTTGCCATGCGTTTCACGGCCACTTAAATGGTAGCCCCCTTGCGCGGGGGCAATGACATAGCATAGGTTTTCTATCGCCCGCGCGCGTACTAAACTTTCCCAATGCGCTTTACCCGTGGTTTCGGTAAAAGCAGATGGAATCACAATGATATCCACTTGCCCCATGGCACGATACAGCTCGGGGAAGCGCAAATCGTAACAAATCGACAGGCCAATTTTGCCATAAGGCGTATCCACCACTACTATAGTATCGCCTGGCTCAATGGTTTTTTCTTCATGATAATGCTCAACACCTAGATCGAGCCCAAACAAGTGAATTTTATCGTAACGTGCGACTTGTTCACCTTTGTCGTTATATACCAAGCAACTATTGCGTACTTTATTCGGGTAATTGCAGGCCAAAGGCACTGTGCCGCCAATAAGCCAAATTTCGTACTCACGTGCCATTTTAGATAAAAAGCGTTGAATAGGACCATCGCCTGCTTTTTCGCGTACCGCCACTTTATCGATATCTTTTGTGCCCATAATGCAAAAATATTCTGGCAACACCACAATTTTCGCACCTTGTTCTACGGCAAGCGCAATTAAGCGCTCGGCTTCAATAAGGTTAGAAGACACTTGCGGGCTAGAGGCCATTTGAATGCCTGCCACTTTTATTACGCCAGATGCCGTGCTTTTATTGATGGCTTTGCTACCAGAAGCAGCTTTATCCGAAGATCTACTATAAGGTTTCGATGCTTTATTTCGTGAGGTAATTGGCATAAAAGTGTTCTATAAATTAAAGCTATCAAATAGGGCTATCAATTAGGGCTATAAATTAGGACTAAGCGGTGATTTATTATTTAGTTTTTGTGCGCCGTCTTTCTCTGATTCTATCTCTACTGGCTTATCCCATGTGCCAGTAATGATATATTCACTCGAGATAATTTTATTAAAGGGGTCTTTTAGTATCTTTTGTGCAACAAAAGCGGCAGCACCAGCAATTGGGCCGCCAGCTAACGCCGCAAGCGATAAGCTATCGCTAATGTGCGGCGTGACTTTTACATGTAATCGTTGCGTCTCGGTTTTTAAATTAGTTTCGCCTTTAATACTCGTTTCTGCCGCAGGGCCAGTCATAAAAAAATCATCACTACGCATGATACCGTTATCAATTTTTGCGTTGGCACTAATTTTATCAAAGGCAAAACCATCGCTAAATAAATCTTTAAAATCAAGGCTTAAGCGACGAGGCAGGCTTTGTAGTGTGAGCAAGCCGAACAAGCGCCCAACCCCAGGTTTCACTTTTAAAATTTGACCTTTGGTTGCTTCTAGCTTGAAATTCCCATTTAAGCCATCCGTTTCAAATTCATGCGGGCTACCAGACCATTCTAGTTGTCCAACAATGTCCGCTTTGCCGCCTTTAACCGTGTCTGGTTGTCCAAAACGTTTGAGTGTATTGCCGATGTTATCTACATTAAGCGTAAAATTGAGCTTGGTATTAGGGTTGCGCGTCCAATTGTGCCAAGTGCCATCTGCCAGCAAGGTGCTATCTGGGTTGATAATTTTGAGTTTTTGTATTGTCCAATCATCGCCAGTTTCAAAAGCATATAACTCTAAATTACCTAAATTTTTATTGCCTAACTGAAAATTTTCTGCCACCACATCTAATGCTGGGTAACTTTTACTTAGCTTTCTAAAATCTTTTTTTGCGACGACTCTGGTTTCGCTAACGCTGGTTTCGTTACTGGTTGGCACAGTTAAATTTTTAAGTCGTGCAATAATCTTGCCAGCACCAGCGCTTTGCCATTCGGCACTGCCTGTTATCTCCTGGCTTTCAATGGCCATTTGTAAGCCTGTGGCATTAGGCTCTGCAATTACTTTAAGTGCGTTTAATCTGCGGCCAAAAACATCCAACTTTTGTATGGCAATATCAGCTTTATTAATCGTCATCGGCGATGCGTCAGATTTGCTGCTGGACTCGCTAAAAAGCGCCAACCAATCATCCGCATCTAGATAATCTAGCTTGCCATGCAACGATAACCCAAGCTGGCTGGGGGCTACAGCGGCCGTGTTAATGCCAATATCACCACGTTCGAATACTAATTTCCCAGCTTGCTCATTGCGTAATATTTTTGCAGAAGCAATGTTCCCATATTTAATATCAATACTGTCATTACTGGGGCTGGTTTGTTTTTTCTCAAAGCTAAAAGCAATGCCCTGGCTGGCTTGCTTGTTAAACGGCGCTGGCAGCCCAATTGCCATGCCAACTAAGTTTGAGCGTAAATTAACATCCACCATTGGTTTCTTAATCGTAATCTCAGTTGCCCAATCTGCACTGCCCTGCATAGCGTCTATTAGCGTGTTAGAGGCTAATTTTTTAATGCCAACATCAGAAATACGGCCTTTAGCTGTCACGTAAAGTACTTTATCGGCACCAGTACGTAAGCTAAATTGCGCGGGACCACCTAAAATTTCAGTGCTGACGTTTTGCGTTGTTAAACTATTTTCGGTAAATTTCAACACGCCATTTAACTTACTAAGTTCTGGCAAGCTAACATCAGTATTGGCAAAAATGGTGCCATCACTAATTTTGTAAGCACCCTTATATTTTGCATCATCTAAATTTTGCATGGGAATTATTAGTTCTAAGTTTAATTTACCTTTGCCTGCTGTTTTTAAGTTATCAGTAAAACCCTGCGTGACTAATTTTACGGGGCTCTCATTCACAAATTTTATACCATCAGCCACTGGGCCTTCTACTTCGCTGATAATGTGCAGCATTGGATAATCTGCATCAAGCTGAGCAATTTCAGTTTTACTTTTAATAATTTTATTGCCAAAAATATGGCCTTTATTGGCGTTAAGCTCCATGCGTTTGCCTTCAAACAGTAAATTAAGACCCAAGCCTTCAATCATAGGCCAGCCTGTACCATATTCAAGTAGAGCATCACTCAGTTTGGCCGTTACTTTAAAAATTCCCAATTTTTTATCAAGTTGATTTTTGCTATTCACGTAAGGGAAATCAGCAAGATTACCTTTTATGGTGAGATTAACATCCTCTATGCGACCTTCTAAAATAGAGGTATCAAGCCAATGTAAGGTATCTTCTCCCAATATAATCGGGTAGTAAAATAGCGCGTATTTAGCATTGCCTTTACTAAACTTTCCCACCAAATCTAAATAACCACCCTTAATATGATTCATGTCGTAGCTGGCGTTTACCGTGCCAGTCAGGTGTGGGCTGCTAATAAGAAGCTCTTTCGCCTTAATTTTGGCTTTATCGCCATTTGTTTCCCAAATGATCTGACCGCTTAATTTATCGGCAGGAATTGGCCAGCGCAAAATATCTTTAAAATTAAGTATGGCATTTTGTGAATTGAAAATGATTTCGCCACCAGCTTCGTTGGCTACAATGCTGCCTGAAACATTGCTAAAGCCAGGGATTTTTTGATAAGCAGTTAATCCTAGTTTTTTAAAAGACGTGTTGATTTTATAGGTGTTAGGTTTGCTAGCTTCGCCCTCATAGCCCATCGTTAGCGCTTGCAGCTCGCCCACTGGCGCAAGCCCGTTTAACTGGCTGGTTAGGTTTTCTGGCAGCGTAAAGTAGGGCGAAAGTTGTTTAATAGTAGCCAAATTAAATTGGTCTAATTTCAGGTCGGTTTTTACCCAAGGCTTGCCATTTCTAGTGCTGGTTGAATAATATCCACTGCCTTTGCCAATATTTAGGCCAGTGTTACTACTCAGCTTGATATTCTGCGCGCTTATGGTTTGCGTATTTTTGAAATCGCTCCAACCTATATCGCCAGACAATTGCTTGGCAACAAAAGGGGTGGTCTGCTTGTTCACAATAAGTGATACATTGCTTAATGCGGTACGAATTTTCACTTTCTCAATGGTGGCATCAGCAAAGTCTAGCCAAACTTGAGCGTCGCCCGTGCCTGTTTGTAAATTAACTGGGTGATTTAGGATTTTATAATCCAACCAAGGTTGCCAAACTGCTAAATCAGCATGTTTAAGTTGTAAAAACAGCTCGCCGTGCCATGCTTTGATTTTGCTCACATCGCGCCCCACAAAGCGACCATTGGCTTCTATCAATTGATTGGTGCCGATTGAAGGTAATGCAGTCAACTCAAATTGGTGCTGACCAAACAGGCTTTTCCAGGTTGGGTTTGTGAGCGTGAGGTTTAACTGTTTAAGCGATAATGGCGGCGCTAGGCGTAAATCGTCTTGCCAAGTCACTTGTGCGTTTTTAATCGTTACTTCTGCTTGGCTGAGTAGCCAGTTGGGGAATTCTGGCTTACTTTTGCCCGCTAAATTAATACCCGCTAAATAAATATCACCATCGGCTTTACGGCGTATGGTGAGGTCGGGCTGAAGCACCACAAGCTTTGCTAAACGCGGCTGCAACAAGGGTAGGCTTAGCCATGAAATGTTAGCTTCCACATTATTTAAGTGCAGCGCGACACGATTTTCAGCATCAAATAGTTCGATACTTTTAAGCCCGATATGTGGCGACACGCCATCCCAGCTAGTTAAGATGTTGCCTATTGTGATTTTTTGTCCAGCAGTTTTGCTGGCATAAGCGGCAATGTCGTCTTTGTATTCATCGATATTGGGGAAAATGACGAAACGCACAGCCAACACTGCCAGCGCGAATATTATCAACAGTAAAGTGACTGTGTACAACATCCAACGCGTTAGTTTTTTTAAATGAATCATGCTTGCGTAGGCTTAAGGTTTATTTGGTAACAAACTTGCATTTAATGAGCGTTTATTTTACTTTAATTTAGGTGAATAACTTGTTAATAAAACGTAAACATTAGGTGAGTAAAACAGCTAGATTGCTTTAGAATAACGCCTCTTGGCAAATTTGGCTGACATTAGGGCTTTGCATTGATTCAATTTAGAAATTTAACGCTTACGCGTGGCGCAAAAATATTGCTAGAGGCGGCTTCGTTTCAGCTGCACACAGGCCACAAGGTCGGCTTGATTGGCGCCAATGGCGCAGGTAAATCTAGCCTGTTTGCCTTGCTGCGCGGTGAGTTGCACCCAGAAGTGGGCGATTTAGACATGCCACCCCAATGGGTAATTGCGCATGTGGCACAAGAAATGACCGAGCTTAGCCAAGCCGCGATTGAGTTTACGCTGGATGGCGATGATGAGCTGCGCGAAGTGGAAGCCGCGCTGATTGCCGCTGAAACCAAGCACGAAGGCGAGAAAATTGCCGAGCTGCATCATCGTTTAAGTGATATTGAAGGATATAGCGCAAAAGCACGTGCCTCGGCCTTGCTAGATGGCTTAGGCTTTACCCAAGCTGATTTAACGCGACCTGTGAGCGATTTTTCTGGCGGTTGGCGCGTGCGGTTAAACTTGGCGCGCGCTTTAATGTGCCGCAGCGATTTATTGTTGCTAGATGAGCCAACGAATCACCTGGATCTAGACGCGGTGATTTGGCTAGAAGGCTGGCTACGCGATTATCGCGGTACTTTAGTGCTTATTTCGCACGATAGAGATTTTTTGGACGCAGTCATCGATAACGTGTTGCACATCGAGCAGCAGCGTATTACCTTGTATCGCGGTGGTTATAGTGATTTTGAGCGTCAACGGGCTGAGAAATTAGCGCTGCAACAAGCCATGTATGAAAAACAACAGCGCAAAGTGGCACATTTGCACAGTTATATTGATCGCTTTCGCGTGCAAGCCACCAAAGCGCGTCAGGCGCAAAGCCGCATTAAGGCGTTGGAGCGCATGGAAATGATTTCTGCCGCACACGTAGATTCGCAATTTAACTTTGAATTTCGCGCGCCCATCAGCGCGCCAGATCCGCTGTTGGTGTTGGATGATGTCAACGCGGGCTATGCCGATAAAACCATATTAAACAAAGTATTACTCACCATTCGCCCAGGCGAGCGCATTGGCTTGCTGGGTAAAAATGGCGCAGGTAAATCTACGTTGATTAAACTGCTGGCGGCCGAGCTTAAGCCTTTAAGCGGCAAACGTGTAGAAGGCAAAGATTGTCGCATTGGCTACTTCGCGCAACATCAATTAGAGCAGTTGCGGCCAAGTGAATCACCGCTACAACACATGCTGCGGCAAGATGTTGAATTAAACAACCCGACGACGCGCGAGCAAGAGCACTTGAACTACCTAGGCGGCTTTGATTTTAAAGGCGATATGGCTAGAAGCAGCATCGAAAACTTCTCTGGCGGCGAAAAATCGCGTTTGGCTTTGGCGCTGTTAATTTGGACGCGACCAAATTTGCTATTATTGGACGAGCCGACCAACCATTTAGATCTTGAAATGCGTCATGCTTTAACTTTGGCGCTGCAAGATTATCAAGGCGGTGTGATATTGGTTTCGCACGATAGAGCCTTGCTACGCGCGACTTGCGACAACTTTATATTGGTCGCACACGGCGCGGCAGAGGCGTTTGATGGCGATTTGGATGATTATAAAGACTGGTTAGCGACTCAAAAAATTGGCCAAAAAGCCGAA
>JANMOP010000079.1:0-25902 GCA_031369365.1 Methylotenera sp. | reverse complement strand
ACTAAAAAACCGCCTGGCAATTGCACGTGCTCGCGATTAAACGCGGTGATTAAATCATTCGCGGTGAGCTTATAAGCCGCCATGCGCTCGGGCGATACGATGACACGAATTACACGATCACGTCGGCCACCTAGTTGCACTTCACCCACACCGTTGATGGTTTCAAATTTTTTCTTCAGCACATTATTAGCGTATAGATTAAGCTGCTGAATGGTACGGTCGCCACTTAAAGCCAGCCAGATCACTGGCGTTGCATTGGTGTCAATTTTTTGCACCACGGGCGCATCTGTATCTGTAGGCAAACGCCTAAGTATTTGATTGACCTTAGATTGCACTTCGTTATATGCCACATCAATATTTTTATTGAGTGCAAACGTGATGCTGACACTAGAAAACCCAGGCGAAGATGAGGACTGAATATGATCAATACCAGGTGTGGTATTTACCGCCGATTCGATAATGCTGGTAATCGAGGTATCGACCACATCTGGGTTGGCACCACGCAAAGTGGTATTGACAGTTATTACAGGAAAATCAATCGATGGAATGCGGTCAACCCCGATGCGCTGGTAAGCTATCAGGCCGAATAAAATAATGACGCCAGACAGCATCCAAGCGAGGACGTGGCGTTTAATGGAGAGTTCAGGCAAGGTCATTTAATTGTTTTGTACCATATATTTTTCATTAAAATGATTAAATTTTCTACATCAGTTCCCTCCCAATTTTAGGGGGAGGGTTAGGGGAAGGTTAGGGTGGCGGTGAGATTTAAAATTAACCATTTAACCCCCATCCCAACCTTCCCCCTAAAATGGGGAAGGAGCGCGATGAAAAGCTTTAGTTGCTTGTTTTCACAGGTGCGCCATCCGTTAAAAAGCCTGCGCCATCTACCACAACGATGTCATTTGTATTAAGGCCTTGCAGCACCTCAATTAAGCCATTTTGGCGGGCACCTGTTTTTACCACTGCTTGGTTTGCCACCGCTTGGCCTGCCGCATTATTACGCACCACATACACCACCTCGCCAGCAGGCCTAAGCACCAAGCTTTGCTCTGGTACCATTAGCGCAGCTGCTTGTTCGCCCAGCACCACCGTGCCCGTTACGCTAGCGCCTGGTTGCCAGTTAAGCTCGCCTTGTACATCAGCAATCACATCAATGGTGCGGCTACCTTCAGTAATCATGGGTTTTAGTTCGTGTATCACACTTTCTACAAGCTTATCGCTAGCGGGTGTAGTTAAACGCACTTTAAGACCAGGCTTTAACCGCGCGCCAATATGTTCAGGAAAAGGTAAATGTGCGCGCAATTTTTGGTTTGAAACAATTTGCACGATTGGGTCGCCCACCCGCACAAAGTCCCCCGTGCCTACTAGCCTTTTTTCAACAATGCCAGACACAGGTGCAATCACTCTAGATTTACTGCTGTTATGGTTAATGCTGCCTACGCGCGCCATGGCAGCCACCAGCTGTTGTTTGAGTACATTTTTTTGTGCCAAATCGTTATCCACCGCATTTTGCGAGATAAATTTTTTGTCCACCAAGGCTTGGTTGCGCGCCACAATTTTTGTTTGGTTATCAATAAGTGCTTGAATACGGGCCGCTTCTGCCAATTGCTCATTGCGTTGCATACCAAAATCTGTGGCATCTAAAGTGGCAATTAACTGTCCTTGTTTAACAGTTTCGCCCGCATTCACATGCACCCTGACCACGCGTGCAGCGAGCTCAGAGGCTACGGTAGGATCAATCAGGCTTTCTAGTGAGCCAATGGCAGTTTCGGTGGTTTCAACGGCTTGGTTTTTAACTTGTGTGACAGTAATTAATGTTGATTTTATGTCTTTTTTGTCATCATTTTTGGTGTTTGCAGAGGCCTCATCTTTTGCACCACAAGCCGCCAGCAGTAATAACAGTAAGCCAATCAATAGCGGGGCAGATATTCTTTGCATCATTTTTATTTACCATTTAATTGTTGATATTAATGCTTGTTAATTTCATTTATTTTATCCCAATCAAAATAAGGGCCTGGATCGGTTTTTCGGCCAGGCGCAATATCTGAGTGTCCAACAATGGCTTTAATTGGGTAACTTTCTTGTAAGCCTGCAATTAGTTGCTTGAGCGTTTTATACTGGTTAGCTTCAAATGCCTCAAAATCACACCCTTCCAGCTCAATTCCGACCGAAAAATCGTTACATCGTTCACGCCCCTGCCATTGTGATACGCCCGCGTGCCAAGCGCGTTGCAGGGTTGACACAAATTGAATTAGCGCACCATCGCGTCGTATTAAAAAATGTGACGACACTTTACGCGTGTAAATCTTGGCATAATACGGATGTTCGCTTGGGTTAAGACAATTGGTAAATAATTCAATAATGCCTGTTCCCCCGTATTGGCTGGGCGGTAAGCTGATGTTGTGAATCACAATTAAACTGATTTCATTGGCTGGCCTTGCATCAAAATTGGGCGAGCTAAGCTGTGTTGCCTGCTGAACAAGCCCATTAGCATCGAGGATTAATTTTTGTTTTGACATGCAAGTAAGGGCGTTATCAGCTAAAATTCAATTAGGATAAAATTTTGATTTTAAGTAGTTTATTGTAAAGGTAAAACAATGCTTTTTGTGCAGCTTTTGGTGATGTTAGTAGTAATTTTAATTGCGGCAGAGGTTTTCACCAATGCGCTTGAACATTTGGGTGAAAAACTCGGCATTTCAGAAGGTGTTACTGGCTCTATCTTTGCCGCAGTAGGCACTGCATTACCCGAAACTTTAGTGCCATTATTGGCCATATTTACCTATACCTCTGCCACTGCAAGCGCTGGCGTAGGCCATGAAATTGGCGTGGGTGCTATATTGGGCGCGCCTCTCATGCTGGCCACATTATCCGTATCATTAATGGCTATTTCGGTATGGAAACGTCGTGGCACACAAGGCCATATGCGCCCAGAGCGCACAGGATTGTTACGTGATTTAAACTTTTTTATTTTTGCGTTTGTGGTAGCGGCCATTGCAATGTATGTGCCGCATACGTTGCCAATAGTGCGATATGGCATTGGTGCTTGCATGGTGATGATTTATTTTGTGTATGTGCTTATGACCATTCGCGCATCGAAAGCGCTGGTAGAAGAAGGCCATGCGACCGAAGCCGAAAGTACTATGTTTTTGTGCAGACTAGGTTTGCCCAATAATATGGTCATTATTTTAGTACAGCTTGGATTAGGTTTGGCCTTGTTGATTTTTGGCGCAAAAGGCTTTATTGACCAAGTGGAAGGTGCGGCGGCAATATTAGGCATTTCTGCATTGCTGCTTTCATTATTAATTATACCAATTGCCACAGAGCTGCCAGAAAAGGTAAATAGTATTTTATGGATACGCAAAGGCAAAGATACATTGGCGTTTGGCAATATAACAGGCGCAATGGTGTTTCAAGGTACCTTATTGCCCGCAATTGGCATTATGCTCACCCCGTGGGAGCCGCGTAAAGAGGTGCTGTGGGGCATTATTATTACACTGGTTGCGGCAATGTGGATGCGCTATTTAATGTCAAAAGGCGGCATTAGAGTGTGGCACTTGCTGGTTAATGGCGGTATGTATTTAACTTATTTAGCTATCGTGCTAATTTAGTTAATTTAGATTAGCTAATTACGACTAGCTAATTTAGGCTAGTCAATTCGGGATAATCTATTTGGCATCTTGTCCGCCTAGCTCACCTTCTAAATCAGCATCGTCATCTTTAGCCAATCCTAGCTTGGCAAGCCTGTAACGCAGCGTTCTAAAACTTACGCCGAGTAATTTAGCGGCGGCAGTTTTGTTGTTGTTAGCTTTAGCCAAGGCTTTTATGATTGCGCGCTTTTCAATGTCTTCTAGGTATTCTGGCAAGCCCACCTCTAAATTGTGATCTGGGTCGAAGCTGACCTGTTCTGCATGACTATTTTTATAGACACTCGCTTTATTTTCAGCGGCTTTGTGCGTTTTAATTTTAAATTCGTCACCCATAAATAAATCATCAGCACGTATTTTTTGGCCATCACACAAAGCCAGTGCACGTTCTAGCATGTTTTCCAGTTCACGTACATTACCTGCAAAATGTAACTCTGATATAAGCTTATTCGCACTTTCTTCAAGCATAGGCATGGCAATAGATTGCGCCAGACACAGTTTTTGTAATAGTTTTTGAGTGAGCTCTGGTATGTCTTCTGGGCGATCGCGCAAAGCGGGCATTTTGAGTTGAATGACATTTAAACGATAATACAAATCTTGCCTAAACAAGCCTTGCTCCATCAAAGTACCTAAGTTTTTGTGCGTCGCGCTAATAATGCGCACATCCACTGCTTCTTCTGCGGTGCCGCCCACCGTGCGTACTTTTTTCTCTTGAATAGCGCGTAATAATTTAACTTGCATGGCGAGTGGCAAATCGGCTACCTCGTCCAAAAATAAAGTACCGCCGCAAGCCGCTTGGAATAAGCCGAGGGTGTCTTGCGCTGCGCCCGTAAAAGCCCCTTTTTTGTAGCCAAAAAATTCACTTTCCATTAAATTTTCGGGTATTGCGCCGCAGTTAACGGCGGTAAATGCTTTATCACCACGCGAACTGTTGCTGTGAATAAGTCTTGCAGCCAGTTCTTTGCCGCTACCCGATTCGCCGCTAATATACACAGGCGCTTGGCTGCGGGCTAGTTTTTGTATCATGGTACGCACATAATCCATAGCGGCTGAATTGCCGATTAAACTAGCCGTATTTTGCGTTTCTTTTACATCGGTACTTGAAAGTTTAAGCGCAGATTCTACCAATGGGCGCAGTTGTTTGAGCGAAATGGGCTTGGTTAAATAATCAAACGCACCTGCTTTTAATGCAGAAACCGCGTTCTCTGCGCTGCCATAAGCGGTAATTACTGCCACCGGCAAACCGCTGTAATTGGCTGAAATATGCTGCACTAATTCTAAGCCTAACCCGTCAGGCAGGCGCATATCGGTTAGGCACAAATCATAGCTTCTGCTAGCTAACAATTGTTTTGCTTCCAGCACGTTGCTGGCGCTATCCGCCCGAATATCCATGCGTTCTAGCGTCAATACCACTAGCTCTCGAATATCGGTCTCATCATCCACCACCAAGCAACTAAACTGTGCCATCAATATTTAAGCCTTTTTAATTATCATCAAAAACTGAGTGCCTGAATCTGATGATTTGTATTGCAGTTTCGCACCATTAGCATCAGCCAGTTCACGCGCAATGTAGAGTCCAAGCCCAGTACCGGTTTTCTCGGTAGTGAAAAATGGTTCAAACAAATTACCGCGAATATCTTCAGGAATACCATCGCCGTCGTCGGTAATTTCAATCTGCACTGTTCGAGTTTTACCTAAATTAGAAACCGTTAATTTTAGGCTATTTTCTTCATTTTTACTGTGGCGCCAGCCATTTTTACACAGGTTCCACAAAATTTGGTTCAAATGCCGTCTGTCAAACATAATCATGGTGTCAGAGTTATCGCATTTTAACTTAAAACAATAAGCGGGTATTCTCTCAACCGCGCAAAACTGTGTGTAAAAATCAAGCATAAAATTTTCTAAATGAATAGGCTCTTGGTTGGTGCGATCGCGTCGATTAAGCTCTAAAATATCTTTAATAATTTGGTCTAAACGCTGCACATTGTCACTAATGATTTGCAGCATACGCTTAGATGTAGGGTCGCCATCTTCTTCTTGAAGCAGTTGGTTAGCGTGGCTTATTGCGCTCAGCGGGTTGCGAATTTCATGTGCAATATTAGCGGTTAAACGCCCCAAAGCAGCCAGTTTTACTTGATGTGCTTGGGTTTGCATTTGTGACCAATCTGAAATGAAAATGACTGCGCCAAGCTTTCGATTGCCAACATCGCGATTTTCAGCAATTGGCAAGAATCGAAGCCTAAGTTCAGGCGATAGAGAAGTTAATTTTAAATAATTAGGTAGCGCATTATTGGTAGGTTCAAAGCCGTTTGGTTGCTCTGTTTCTTCAAGCCATAGCTGCATCAAGTTGGCTATTTCAGGTGAAATTTCATGCAGTGATTTATCAAACCAGTTGATGGATACACTTTGTTTGCTATCTATGCCAAGTAAAGTCAGCGCTTGAAGATTGTAATGCTTGATTTTGAACACTTGGTCAACCACTAAAATGCCGTCTTGCATTTCGTGCGTGATGAGCGCATTAATCTGTGCCATATTTTGCACGTCCAAACCACGTTGCGACGCTAATAATTCACTTTCTTGTGTGCGTTTAGCCAAGCTATAAGCTAGCCAAGCTGTGGCAAAACAGCCTAAACTTAGCAAGACTGCGGGTGTGTAATTATCGGCAGATTTACCAATTAGAAAAACACGATATGATTGTTCTAGCAGTATGCCAATACTAGCGATAGCCGCATAGAATAAGGCTAAGCGACCCTCACTAATTAAACTGGCACTGGCGATGGTAATAATTAACAATAAACCTAAGCTGCCTTGGTTGCTGTCTTGCCCATGCATCAACAATACAATAAAGCCAATATCAATCAGGATTTGAATGGGCAATGTGATGTCAATATTGGGCTTCTCTAGCCAAGTAAAAATGACTGACACAACACTAAAAATAAAATAGCTAACTGCAGCAGCTGAAAATAAATCTAAAAATAAATTGGCATTAACGTTTTGCCACCAACTGTCGCCACTAAGCAAGCCTTGTGTCACCAATAATAGCAGCGCAACCAGCAGCCGATAAGCGTTATAAAGCTTTAAACTGCGCCAGCGGGTGGCAGATGTGTTGGGTTCGGCTTTAGCTACTAAGTCAATTGCCATGCTGGTCTTTATCAACCGTTATAGCTTGGCATTCCGGATTGTTGCAAATTATTTTATTATCTTTAATTTGACTTTCACTCATTGGAACATGGCAACCACAATGGGCACATTGCACGATGGTTTGTTCTGGTGCTTGTGTTGGTGTTTGCTGTGGCTTAGCAGCTTTTTTAGCATTGAAGCTAGCAAGCATGCGCTTGATAACTTGATACAGGACCCAAGCTAAAATAATTAATATTAAAATGCGAACCATAAGTCGTGTTAACTCCAAATTGAATTAAGTAAAACCAATCATACAAATAGAATAAACCAAGTATGCAGATTGTATCCAAAAGTTAAACTTATACAAGCCAGCTTCAAGAATCCAGGGTAATTCAAACCTAAATTCAGCACAAAACTTAAAGCTGATATACTGGCGTTTATCAATTTAATTATAAATTTCATGGCAAGTTCTCAAGAATTATAAGATTTTTTGCGAGATGTTTAAAGACGCGCGTTTAAGCAAAAGGTATATTCCGTGCGCGACGATCATGCCGCGTTAGATATTGTGCAAGATGCGATGTTAAAACTAGCGGAAAAATACGCTGATAAACCTGTCACAGAATACCCCATGCTGTTTCAACGTATTTTGCAAAATACCATGCGTGATTTTTGGCGCAGACAAAAAGTACGCAACCTGTGGACAACGCTGCTTTCATCATTTGGCGCGGGTAAAGATGGTGAAGAAGACCACGATCCACTCGATAGCATTGATGTGGGGGATGAATCGGACAATCCCATGATGCAATTGGAACGCAGCCAAACCATGATTGTTATCGAAAAAGCGCTTGAAAAGCTACCTGCACGTCAACGAGAAGCCTTCGTATTACGTTACTGGGAAGAGATGGATGTTGCTGAAACTGCCGCCATGATGGGCTGTTCACAAGGCAGCGTCAAAACGCATTGTTCGCGCGCGGTACACAGCATGGCCGCAACTTTGCAAAAACAGGGTTTAGGCAAAAAAGAAATAAGTGCAATAGCGCAATTAGGAGTAGAAACATGAGCATCAATATTAATCAAGACGAAATAAATCAAAAGTTGCAAGAAAATGAATTTGACACACAGGCCAAGCAGATTGCGGGCTTGCTAGATGCACATGCCAGCCGCTTAAACATGCGCACACTTAAGCAATTAGAAAACGGTCGCGAACGCGCGGTTAAAGTGCATGCCCAGCAAATTTCTGGTGTAAGTATCAACCACGATGGTACACTCAATGATGTTTTTTTGTGGGCAGAACATCATCGTATCGCCAGCACAGGTTTGGTGTTGGGGGTAATCATAATGGGTTTTGTGGGTATGCAGTCCATGAGCCAAAGAGAATCCAGTGATGCTTTTCTATTAGGTTCAGATTTGCCGCCAGAAGCTTTTGTGGATAGAGGTTTTGAGCCGTCACTTAACAATAAACAAGCTAAGTTATAATTAAGCACGTTTTTAAAAATTACTAAGAATTTCTAATTGAATGAATAAATTTTTATTTTTACTTGCTTTAGTTGCAAACAGCTTACAAGCGGTTGAACTCTCCAATGTGGCAGAACACACCCAATTGGCAATGGGCGATATTGGCAGCATAAAATCTTCGATAAATGATGTTGTCGCGAACGACGCGTCAGCACAAAAATGGACTCAGTTATCCGATGATGAGCGCAAAGTGCTAGCGCCATTAGCTACTGAATGGGATACATTAAGGCCTTGGCAACGCGAAAAAATGTTGGATATTGCCAAAGATTATCCGAAAATGGATGTGCAAAAGAAGCAGCGCGTGCAAAAACGCCTAAATAGTTGGAGTCGTATGACCCCCTATGAGCGTGAAAATGCGCGTAAGCGTTACCAGCACTTTCATTCGCTAAGCTCAGAAAAAAAGGATGAAGTACGCAAAAAATGGGCAGAGCATCAAAAATTACCAGAGGCCGAGCGTGAGAAACTGCGCAAGGATTCATTAGAGTTGTATTATGCGCCAGACTTAGAATAATTGATTGCACAACAACTAAAAGCCCACTATTTTATGGTGGGCTTTTTACATTTAGAATGAATATATGATAAAGAAAAATGCTACCCTCGCCAGAATTTTAGCAGCCTGTGTTTATGAATTGCTATTGCTGCTTGCTTTATGGATGCTATGTACCTGGATATTTGTGGCCTTGTTTGGCGACGCCACTAGCCACAATAAACGCTTTTTTTTACAACTTTCTTTGTGGTTGGTAACAGGCGCTTATTTTGTGTGGTGTTGGACTAAAACTGGACAAACACTCGCTACTAAAACCTGGAAAATCAAACTAGTCACCCAAAACTTAGCAAACCAGCAAAACTCACACTTAAATGTACAACAAGCAATCATTAGATATGCCCTAGCAAGCGCATCAATACTGGCTTGTGGGCTAGGGTTTTTTTGGGCGTTGGTGGATAAAGACCATTTATTTTTGCACGATAGATTGCTAAAAACGCGTTTTATAAGCGTGGTTAATCTTGTGACCTAAGCTATCTACGCTCGATGACAAACAATAAACTCAAACCCGCAATTAAAAATAGAATGGTTGGGGCAATCGCGCTCATTAAAGGCGGCCAATCATTTAGCACGCCTAAGTGGGTAAACACGCGATTCATAATTTGATACACCACACCCAACATCACGCCGATAAAAATTTTTGCACTTGTGCCGCCTGAGCGTTGCTGTAAAAAGCCAAACGGCAGCGCTAAAATAACCATTACCATACATGCCAGTGGGTAAATCATTTTCGACCATAGTGCCACATCGTAGCGCGTAGTTTTTTGCTTGTTACTGGCTAAGTGATTAATAAACGAATATAAATTCCAAGCAGACATTTTCTCTGGCGCCACTAAAAGCACATTTAACAACTCTGGGCGAATGGAAGATTTCCAATTGGCTTGATTAAAAAATTGGGTTTGTACGTTGTTTTTCTCAATGGTTTTAAAGGTGTTATATTTTGTTTGAGTAACCTCGCTTAAACTCCAGCGCTCATTAATATAATCAGCCTTTTTTGCGATGCTAATACTGCGTAATTTAAATTTTTCATCAAACTCATAAATGTGTATATTTAATAAACTAGCGTCTGGCAGCACGGTTTCTACATTCACAAAACTTCTTCCATCTTTTACCCATAAGCCAGATCTAAAATCTTGCGCAATGACAGAATCGGTGGCTTTAATACGCATGCGCTGCGCCATTTTTTCACTAAATGGCGTAATGAGTTCACCTACCAAAAAAGTAACAACCGTAAATAATAATCCAACTTTGATTAGGATGTAGCCAATATTAAATACGGATAAACCACTCACACGCATCACCACCAGCTCAGAATTACGTGCCAGCGTGCCAAGGCTGTACATCATGCCGACTAATACTGCCACTGGCACAACGTCGTAAACGTGCCCGGGAATACTCAACAGCACAAATACCAACATTTTGCTAATGTCATAATTGCCTCGACCGAGGCTATCCAACTCTTGAATCAAATCAAAAAACGAGAACATGGCTAACAAGCCCAGCATAATCATCAAAATATTGATGCTGGTTTCTTGCCAAAAATAGCGATTAAAAATTTTCATCGCGATTAAGTTCTTTTCCAAATATTCATCAATTGTTTTAAGGCGCTAAAATTGGGTAACAGCGGTAGCAAATAATTGCGCCGATAAAACATATAAAAAGTAAGTGATAAGAAAATTCCATGCACAGGCCATAAGCCAGGCATAGCATCAAGCCTTCCTTGTGTTACCCAAGCTTGAAAAATACTGAGCATATTGTTGTAGATAATGTAAATAAAGAGTGCAAAAATAAGATTGAGTGAGCGCCCTGCGCGCGGGTCAACAAAGCTCAACGGAATTGCCAGTAGTACCAAAATGAACGCAGATATTGGGATAGCAAACCGCCATTGTAGCTCTGCGTTATTGCCAAAATTGGTGGTATCTGCTAAAAGTTGTTTGGTGGTGAGCGCTTGTTTTGTATATGGCTCTGGCGTGGCTTCTTTGGTTTGCACGCGAATGGCATAACGCTCAAATTCGGTGCTCGAAACTTCAGCAGAATTAGGTTTGCTTTCGTAGCGCCGACCTTGCCCTAACACCAAAAAATTATCGCCATTTTCTACTTTTTCGCGGCTGCCAATGCTAGCCACAATTACCCCAGTTTTTTGGTGCTGAGTAGATTGTACAAATATGTTTTTAACAACGTTACCAAGCTCATCAAAACTTTCCACAAAATAGACACGGTCGCCACTGTTGGATTCTTTAAATACTCCAGGGCTAATAGAAGATAACTCATCGCGACTTTTAAGTTGCACCTTGTAATCTTGCCCTTTTTGCGTGGCCCAAGGCATTACCCAAAGGCTTAATACGGTAATAATGGCAATGACAGGCACGGCAAAAGTTAAAATTGGGCGTATCCAGCTATTAAGTCCAAGACCAGAGCTAAACCAAATGACCATTTCAGAATCGCGATGCCAGCGGCTTAAAGTCATCAAAACCGCCAAAAAAATACTTAAAGATAAAATCATGGGCAAGAATTTCACCATGTTGAAGCCGAGTAAAGTATTAATCGCATCATTAGGCAAAATACCTTTTGCAGCCAATCTCACCAAAATACCAGCCCGTTGAGCGACAACAATGCCGATAAGTATTAAGAACATCGCGCCAGCGGTGTTGATCAGCTCGTAAGATAAAGATTTTTTGAATATTTTCAATTAAATTATTTCAAATTAAACATGGTTGAATATTGCGCTTTTATTTCGAATAAAAACGTATGGAATAAAACGCTAGATAAATTAGTTAAATAAAGTAAAATCAACTTAAACTTAGTTAAAAAAGGACATACAGTGGAATTTAGCATAATAAATGGAAATCCTGAAAAACAACGCACAGATTGTGTGATTGTAGGCGTATTTGAAGGCGGAAAAGCAACTGATGCCGTAAATAATTTGGATGCGGCTTCTAATAAAGCAATTAGCGCTGTATTAAAAAGTGGCGATATAGATGGCAAATTAAATGCCACGTTGTTACTTCACAATGTGGGGGCAGTTGCAGCTACGCGTGTTTTATTGGTGGGTTTAGGCAAGCAAGCGGAATTTAGCGAGCAGCATTATCGCCAAGCAGTGCGGGCTGCGGTTAAAGCTTTGCCTAAAGGCGTTGTGAGTGCGAGTTTTTTCTTGGCAGAAATAGCCATAAAAAAATCGGATATTCACAGCAAGGTAGCGCAAATGGTCGAGGTGGTCATGGATGCGACTTATCAAGTGAATGCTATCAAGCTTAAAAAAGCTGAGCCAAAAGCCTTAAAAAACATTGCAATTCATGTAGCTGAATCTGAAATTGCACAAGCTGAAGCTGGCGTAAAACATGGCTTGGCCATCAGTTTAGGGGTAAGCCTAGCTAAAGATTTAGGCAATTTACCACCCAATATTTGCACACCCACTTTTTTGGGCGAACAAGCAAAAGAACTTGCTACTACCTATGGTTTTAAAGTGGAGGTTTTGGATAAAGCCGAAATCGAAAAGCTGGGTATGGGCTCATTCTTAGGCGTTGCACAAGGTAGCGTAGAACCGCCACGTTTTATTATTTTGCAGCATTTAAAAGGCAAAAAAGACCAAAAACCTACCGTATTGGTGGGTAAGGGCATCACCTTTGATACAGGTGGCATTTCGTTAAAACCTGGCGGCGATATGGACGAAATGAAGTATGACATGTGCGGGGCTGCCAGTGTATTAGGCACGTTTAAAGCCATTGGCGAGATGAATTTGGCTATTAATGCCATTGGCTTAATTGCCACTTGCGAAAATATGCCAGATGCTGGCGCGATTAAACCAGGGGATATTTTAACAAGCATGTCTGGCTTAACCATTGAAGTGCTTAATACCGATGCTGAAGGCCGCTTGATTTTATGCGATGCATTGACCTATGCCGAGCGCTTTGAGCCAAGCGCGGTGGTGGATATCGCCACGCTAACAGGCGCTTGCGTAATCGCACTTGGGCATCATCCAAGCGGCTTATTCAGCAACAAAGATGCGCTGGCACATGAACTATTGGCGGCGGGCGAAAAAGCACACGATAGAGCTTGGCACATGCCATTGTGGGAAGAGTTTCAAACCCAGCTCGATAGTAATTTTGCCGATATGGCCAATATTGGCGGGCGCGCTGGCGGTAGTATTACTGCGGCTTGCTTTTTATCGCGTTTTGCCAAAAAATACGATTGGGCGCACTTAGATATTGCTGGCACAGCGTGGAAAAGTGGCAAGGAAAAAGGTGGAACAGGCCGCCCAGTGCCACTTTTGACGACATTCCTCGTGCAAAGAGCACAAAAAGCTAATTAATATAAATGACGCGCATAGATTTTTATTTTAATGTAGTCGATAAGCAGCAGGTCATTTTTGATTTGGTACAATCTGCGCTGAGCAAGCGCCGCCAAGTAATGGTGTTGGCTACGGACGAAAAAATGGCGAGCGATGTAAGTGTGAGCTTATGGCAAAATAAAGCCGAGAGTTTTTTGCCGAATGTACGCGCTCACTCTTCGCTATCCTCTGTAACGCCCGTGGTTATTTCCTCGCAGGGCGATGGTGTAATTAACAGCATTACACAAGACGATATGCTGATTAATTTAACGACACATGAACCTATTTTTTTTAGTAGATTTACGCAGTTAGTTGAGTTGGTGAGCGATGATGAGCAAGATAAAATGTCTGCGCGAGCACGGTTTAAATTTTATCGCGATAGAGGCTATGAAATTAAAAGTACAAACTACGCGCAAATTAAGCTCAATTAAAAAAACGTTTTGAATAGAGAACATGGTGACAGATAAAAAAATACCCCTTCTTACCGAGGTTTACCAGCCGAAAACCACTGCAGATGTGGGGCTTAGGGCGACACGGCAGGATGACACGACTTTAATTACCCCAGAATTGATTGCGCGCATAGCCGCGCATATCAAACCTAGGTTAGAAGCCGACATTGCCAAAACGGTCACTGAGAGCGTGCGTGATGCGCTTGAGCAAGATTTAGTTAAGGTGATTCAAGACGAGATTTTAACTTTGCAAGCCACTATAGAAGCTAGAACGGTTGATTTTGTTGATAAAACCAAAGCAGACTTAAAAACAGATTTGCCTCGCATGTACCAAGCTAGTGCCAAAACGGTGTTTAATAATCTTTCTGAAGAGATTGCAGGTTTACAAACGGACGCAATCTCAAAATTTGACACCACGCTTTCAGAGCTAATGCAAACCGCTGTAAACACAGCTAATAGGCAAATTGGCTCGCAAGTAGAAGCCATACAAACTGACGCCAGCGCGCGAATTATGCAAGATATCAGCCAGCAACTAAGCGCATTTCAAGCGCAATCGTTGGGCAATCATCAGGCTTTGTTAGAGCAAGAAATGCAGCAGGTTTTTCAATTTATCCATCAGCAAGGTAAAGACGAGTTAAAAACGCAGTTGCAAGCCATGCAATCTGAATCTTTAGCTGAAATGCGCGCGACATTTATTGAGGCTATGCCGTCTATTTACACTGCCGCCGTGTCAGAGCAGCAGGGGGCAATCGCCACGCAGATTGGTGAGCGTTTAAATCAAGAGATGCAGGCGTTTCAAGCGCAATCGTTGGGCAATCATCAGGCGTTGTTAGAGCAAGAAATGCAGCAGGTTTTTGAATCTATTCAGCTGCAAGGCAAAGGCGAATTACAAGCGCAGTTGCAAGCCATGCGCTCTGAAGCTTTAGCTGAAATGCGCGCAACATTTATTGAGGCCATGCCGTCAATTTACACTGCCGCTGTAACAGAGCAGCAGGAGGCTATTACCGCGCAGATTGGTGAGCGTTTAAATCAAGAGATGCAGGCGTTTCAGGTGCAATCTATCAGCAATCATCAAGTGCAATTGGGCGATGCGCTGGCAGCTAATTTTCTGATTTTGAATCAAAATGCTAAACAAGATTTACAACAGCAAATGAGCTTGCTCCAGGCCGATATTTTATCGCAGATGGGTACTACTTTTAATGAAGCTATCCCGAGTATTTATGCGGCTGCTGTCGATGAAGTTAAAGCTAAATTTGCCGATGAGATGACAGCCCAAAGCATGCAGTTGCGGGATAATTTCTTAACCACCATCAACGGCGATTTACCTGCGGTGCAAGAGGTGTTGCGTGATAATATTCAACAAATAATGGCGGTTTCTCTACCCAGCTTAGAGCTTGATTTACGCAATCAATTAACGACAGAGTTACAAGACTTATTACTTAAAGTTAAGTTTGTGTTACCAAAATAAGCTAAGCAGCATCAATTAAAGTTTTGTATGCCTCAGCGCTTAAAAAGTGCGTGGTTTCAGTCACGTCATCTGGCTTAAACTTGAATATCCATGCGGCATAAGGCTTGTCGTTAATGCCTTCTGGCGCGTTTAATAAATCCTCATTAATTTCGGTCACCACGCCGTTCATCGGCGCATGTAAATCTGAGCCTGTTTTCACCGATTCAACAATGCCGCACGGCGTGCCATTTACCAGCACATCGCCCAGCTTAGGTGGCTCGATAAAAACAATATCCCCAAGTAAATCTTGTGCGTAATCAGTAATGCCTGCAAGCCAATATCCATGCGGCTCTTGGAGCACCCATAAATGCTCTTTAGTGTAATGCAACTGATTTGGTAGTTTCATAGTCAGACCTTATGAATTATTGGGGGCTAAAAATTTTAATTTAAAATAAAATTGTAGTACTGTGCTTTTCTAATTTTCGCACAATGTTCAGTTTTTTTAATAAAATTTATTAAACGTGTCAAAATGGTCACAGATCTTAAAAGTTAATATTAATTTTATAAATATGTGCTAAGTAATTGACATACAAACAATTACTGCTTATTATCAAATCAATTGTTCGAGGTTACTGGTCATGATGGATTTAATTTTTAAAAGAATGATGATATTTTATGTGGCGCTCACTTTTGTTGTGACGCCAGTTGAGCTACTAGCTGCACATAAAAAGTCACATAAACGCATTCTTACCAGCCAAAAAAATGTTTTAACTAAACATCGTATCTCTAGCCGCTATAAGGCTAATAGACAGAAGGTTAGTTTTAAATTGCGTGCAACGCACCCAATACAATTAGAAAATCAGCAAAAAACCATATTTGGCGAAAAATACGACGGCAGTGGGATATTGCAGCTTGCTTCTAGCAAGGCGTTAATTGTCAATCAAAATACGGGTGAAATTGTTTACGCTAAAAATACCAATCAGCTTGCTCCAATTGCCTCTATTACTAAGTTAATGACTGCCATGGTCATGCTGGATGCTAATCAATCACTTGATGATGAAATATATGTATCTGAAGAGGATGTAGATTATCTTAAAGGCACAAGATCTAGGCTATCTGTTGGGTCTGGGCTTAGTCGTAGCGATATGTTGCAGCTAGCTTTGATGTCCTCTGAAAACCGCGCTGCATCTGCTCTGGCGCATAATTTTCCTGGTGGTAGATTAGCTTTTGTAAAAGCCATGAATTTTAAAGCTGTCGAACTAGGTTTAAAAAATACACATTTTGTTGATGCTACGGGGTTAGATAGCGAAAATGTATCTACCGCAGAAGATTTAGCCAAATTGGTCAAGGCTGCTTTTCAATACCCAGAAATTCGTTTAGCTACTACTAGCCCATCACATGAGGTGTATCTGCAAAATCGTGAGTATCCTGTAAACTTCGTTAATACTAATGGTTTGGTACGCGGTGGTGAATGGCAAATTGGCTTGTCTAAAACGGGCTTTATTAATGAGGCGGGACGCTGTTTAGTGATGCAAGCAATTATAGCTGGTGAGCCTATGATTATTGTATTGCTAGATTCTAATGGCAAGTTTACGCGTATTGGTGATGCCAATCGTATTCGTAAATGGATAGAATATAATAACGAGGTTTTACCCACCACAACAGGCCAGTCACCTAACGAAATAATGGCTGGCAGCATTTCTTAAGCTATCAATAAATAGACTACAAACAGCAAAAAAACAAAAAACGGCGTTGAATGAATTCAGCGCCGTTTTTATTAGCACAATCTTAACAATTATTTTTTAGCAGCAATTTTCTTAGTAGTAGTCTTTTTTTCAGCAGCCTTCTTAGCGGGCGCTTTTTTTGCAGGAACTTTTTTTGAAGCCGCTTTTTCAGCAACAGGTTTTTTCGCTATTGCTTTTTTAGTAGCCGTTTTTCTTGTAATCGTCTTTTTAGCTGGCTCGCCTTTCGCAGCTTTCTCAGCCAATAATCCAAGTGCTTCATCTAGCGTTAACTCTTCTGGCGCCATGCTTTTTGGTAAGGTTGCGCGAATTTTTGCATGTTGCACATACGGGCCATAACGCCCTGCAAATACCTCAATACGGCCTTCGCCGCTTGGGTGTGCCCCAAGCTCTAATATTGGCGCTGGGCCTGTGTTAGCGGCCGCTAGCAGTGCCACAGCGCCTGCCAAATCAATACTAAACACGCTTTCGGTTTTTGGAATCGATTTAAACTTAGCATCGTGATTCACATACGGGCCAAAACGGCCAATATTGGCGATGACTTTTTTGTTGGTTTCTGGGTGCTGGCCTAAATCGCGTGGCAGCGAAAGCAACATATTGGCGGTGTCGATATTCACACTTGCAATTGGTATTTCTTTAGGAATACTCACGCGTTTTGGTTTTTTCTTTTCACCTTCTACAGCCACGCCCACCTGTAAATACGGCCCATACGGCCCATTCATCAAGTAAATTTCTTTGCCAGATTCAGCGTCCACGCCGATGGTCACGGGGTCAGCGCCTGCCTGCGCCGTGCCATTCATGCTACGTTTGTAATCGCATTTTGGCTCATCGTTATAACCTGTGCAGCCAATAAATGTACCAAATCTGCTTAATTGTTTTTGCAGCGGTTTGCCGCATTTTGGGCAAGCTTCGTCAATCAGCTCGTTACCTGGGCGGTCAACATCGGCTTTGCTAATAATTTGGTTGTTAAAATCTTGCCAAAATTCTGCCATTAGCGGCACCCACTCGCGCGAGCCATCGGCCACGTTGTCCAGCGCATTTTCTAGGTTGGCGGTAAAGTCATAATCCACATATTTAGTGAAATGTTCGGTTAAAAACTTAGCCACTACACGGCCAACATCGGTCGGCGTAAAGCGTTTTTTGTCGAGTATCACGTATTCGCGGTCTTGCAACGTACTGATAATGCTAGCGTAAGTAGAAGGACGGCCGATGCCGTATTCCTCTAAAATTTTCACCAAACTGGCCTCGCCGTAACGCGGCGGCGGTTCGGTAAAATGCTGGTCGCCGTAGATTTTTTCTACGTTCAAAATTTCGCCAGTTTCTAAGTGCGGTAATTTGCTCTCGCCTTCTTCCTCTTCGTCATCGCGACCCTCCATATACACCGCGATAAAGCCGGGGAACACCAAAGTCTGACCAGTAGCGCGGAATAAATTAGCTTCAGAACCCACGGCTAAATCGACACTGACCGCATCAAACTTAGCAGGTGACATTTGGCAAGCCAAACTACGCTTCCAAATCATTTCGTAGAGCTTAAATTGCTCGTCATTCAAATATTGGCGCATTTTTGTAGGCGCGCGGTTGATGTCTGTCGGGCGAATCGCCTCATGCGCTTCTTGCGCGTTTTTGGCTTTGGTTTTGTACATAATGGGCGATTTTGGTAAATAATCTGCCTCAAAATTTTTCTTCACATAATCGCGAATGCTCATCACCGCTTCAGTCGCCATGCTAAAAGAGTCAGTTCGCATATAAGTAATCAAGCCAACCGTGCCAGAGCCAACATCCACGCCCTCATACAGCTGCTGTGCCACGCGCATAGCGCGAGATGTCGTAAAACCAAGTTTACGTACCGCCTCTTGTTGCAGGGTGGAGGTGGTAAACGGTGCGGCAGGGCTGCGGCTACGTTGTTTCTTTTCTACACGGCTAACGGTGGTTTTGCCTGCCGAAGCTAGCAATAATTTACCGACAATATCCGCTTGCTGGTCGTGATTAATGACCGTAAATTGCTCTACTTTTTCATTGTTTAACAGTACTAATTTTGCATTAAATTTATTCGCATGTTTTAACGCGTCTAGGTGAATCGTCCAATACTCTTGATTTTTAAACGCTTCAATTTCTAGCTCGCGCTCTACAATTAAACGTAGCGCAGGGCTTTGTACGCGGCCTGCAGAAAGGCCACGGCGGATTTTTTTCCACAATAATGGTGATAAATTAAAGCCAACCAAATAATCCAGCGCACGACGTGCTTGTTGGGCGTTTACCAAGTTCATAGCAATATCACGCGGGTTGTCTATAGCGTGCTTCACAGCGGTTTGCGTAATCTCGTTAAACTCAACGCGCTTAAGCAATTTATTTTTAAGTAACTTTTTCTCGGCTAAAATTTCGGCAATATGCCAAGAGATTGCCTCGCCTTCACGATCTGGATCGGTTGCCAGATAAACGCTATCGGCGCTTTTAACCGCTTTGGTAATCGCATCCATGTGTTTTGCATTGCGCTCGATAATTTCGTATTTCATGGCAAAGCCATTGGCGGGGTCAACCGCACCATTTTTGGGGATTAAGTCGCGGATATGGCCGTATGAAGCCAATACTTCAAAATCGTTACCGAGGTATTTTTTGAGCGTTTTGGCTTTAGAAGGTGATTCTACAATCAGTAATTTAGACATCGAGACCCATGAAATTAAAGCAATAATTAGTAAATTGCTATGATAATAGCAAGCTAACTAGCAACTAGACAATAAAACAATTGTTAATAAATTAAATTAAAGCTAGAGAATGGGCTTATTTGAATTTATTTGTTACGCGAAAATTCAATGCGCGTGCCATCGTTGCTGGCAAAATTTAAGGCATTGCCTTCAGTCGCAATATCGCCGAATAGCGGGTCTTCATCAGTATTTTCAGCTTGCGTTAAACCTTTAAAATCGTATAAATCAAAATCGGCCAAGTGCGATGGTTCTACATTGCCAATGGCGCGGAAGATATTATTCACACGGCCTGGCTGCTCCAGCTCCCACGCTTGCAACATCGCTTTTACGTTCTGGCGCTGCAAATTGGGCTGGCTGCCGCATAAATCGCAAGGAATAATCGGAAACGCCATTTGCCGCGCGTAGCTGGCAATATCTTTCTCAGCACAATATGCCAGCGGGCGGATGACGATATTTTGCTTATCATTCGTCGCCAATTTGGGCGGCATGGCTTTTAATTTTGCGCCAAAAAACATATTCAAAAACAGCGTTTCTACAATGTCATCCCTATGGTGACCAAGCGCTATTTTATTCGCGCCCAGCTGCTTTGCCGTGGTGTAAATAATACCGCGTCTTAGCCGCGAACATAAGCTACACGTCGTCGCGCCTTCAGGTATTTTCTCTTTTACCACCGAATAAGTGTCGGCCTCTACAATGCGGTAATCCACACCTAGGCTTTTAAAATATTCGGGCAAAATATGTTCGGGGAAGTTCGGCTGCTTTTGGTCTAAATTCATCGCAATCAATTTAAAATCAATCGGCGCACGTTCTTTTAAAGCTAATAACATCATCAGCATGGTGTAACTATCTTTACCGCCGCTCATGCACACCAGCACGGTATCATTATCCTCAATCATGTTGTAATCGCCAATGGCCTTGCCAGTGGCCGAGATTAAGCTATTACGTAGCTTGATGAAGTTGTTGGAATGGTTATCAGGTAAGTGTTTAATCATAAAGGCATTATAAAAGAAGCTGTTGCAAATTAGATACAAAAAACGGAACAAATAGGTTTTTGTTTAAATAATAAGTGGCGGCTAATTAAAACCCTCAGTTGCTAGACCTTGTTCGTGATTTAATAAGAGAAAACCCAGCGCATTGCTACGCTGGGTTTGGATACAGAGTCCTAAGACTCTTTATTGTAACAACGGCTCTCACCCCAGATGGCTACAACAGCTTAATAATAAGGAATAAAAACATGCAAAGCAAGCAAAATTTAAACGGCTCAAATTTAGGCAATCTCACTTTTGGTTTTGATATTGGTATCGCTTCCGTGGGTTGGGCGGTGCTCAATGAAACGAGAATTGTGGATTTAGGGGTGCGCGCTTTTGATAAAGCTGAAACGGCTAAGGAAGGTGAATCTCTCAACCTAGCAAGGCGCACGGCAAGGCTAATGCGCCGCCGCTTGCGCCGCCGAGCTTGGCGGCTTACTAAAGTGGCGCGCTTACTTAAAAAACATGGCTTAATTAATGACGTGGCGATATTTAAACCAGAGAATCCATTTGCCACTTCACTATGGGAGCTTCGCAAACATGGACTAGACCGCCAACTCAACCCTGAAGAATGGGCGAGGGTAATTTATCACTTGTGTAAACATCGTGGTTTTCACTGGGTAAGTAAAGCTGAAAAGCTAAAAGCAGATGGCGATAGCACAGGTGAAACGGGTAAAGTTAAAAAAGGGTTAGCGGCAACCAATAAGTTAATGGAAGAAAAAGGTTACCGCACGGCTGCCGAAATGGTGTTAGCAGAGTTTCCCCAAGCGCAGCGCAACAAACAAGGCGAGTACAGCAAGGCTTTAGAGCGTGCCTTACTGAATGACGAGTTTGTAGAATTATTTAAACAGCAACGTGCATTTAATAACCCGCATACAAGTTCAGAATTAGAAACCAAGCTGTTAGACCCCAAAATAGGTTTATTTTGGGCGCAAAAGCCATCATTGTCAGGCGAAGCTTTGCTGAAAATGTTGGGCAAATGTACGTTTGAAAATGGGCGCAATGGCGAAAAACCAGAATTTCGTGCACCCAAAGCCAGCTTCACTGCCGAGCGGCACGTTTGGCTTACTGTACTAAACAATAACATCAAAATTACAGTGGGTGGCATCACGCGTCTACTTAACGAAGCTGAACGAAAAATTGCCTTATCTTTACCTTATAGCTATGCCGGTGGTGAGATAACTTATAAGCAGTTGGCCGCAGCACTTGTTAATGAGTCACCTCTTAGTAAAGGTCAATTTACATTTGCAGGTTTAGCTTATCCCAGTGAAAAGCAGAAGACCGAAGAAAAAGCTAAAAACCCTGAAGAAAAAACAATCATTAAAATGACTGGGTGGAAAGAGTTACAAAAAGCTTTAAAAGATGGCTTAGATACCGAATGGCAAGGCATGGTGAATGCCGCAATGGCTGGTGATGCAAGCTTGCTAGACCAAATTGCATGGGTGCTAAGCATCTATAAAGAAGACGATGAAGTTGAGCTTGAGCTGAATAAACTTAACTTGCCTAATAAAGCAAATATGGTCGATGCCCTATTAGGAGTGCGTTTTGACAAGTTTAGCAATTTATCGCTGAAAGCCTTAGGCAAAATCGTGCCACACATGGAGCAAGGCTTGCGCTATGACGAGGCTTGCTTGCTGGCGGGTTATCATCACAGTCAGCTTGTTAAACCAGATGACGACAAATTAAAATATCTGCCGCCTTTTTACAGCGCACGCGATAAAACTGGCAAGCTTATTTTTAATGAGAATTTAGATATTCCACGCAACCCTGTTGTGCTGCGCGCCTTAAACCAAGCGCGTAAAGTGTGCAATGCGCTTATCAAACAATACGGCGCGCCATACCAAGTGAACATTGAAATGGCGCGAGATTTATCACGGCCTTTAAGTGAGCGCAGAGAAATTGAAACCTTACAAAAAGAATTTAAAGAACGAAACGACAAAGACCGCGCCATGTTTAATGTGGAATTTAATACATCTGGAGTATTAAAAGGTAAAGATTTTGAAAAATATCAGCTTTATCGCGAGCAACAATCTAAATGTGCTTATTCGATTGAGCCCATTGATTTAGAGCGTTTATTTGACCTAGGTTATGTAGAGATAGACCACGCGCTACCTTACTCTCGCAGCTTTGATGACAGCAAAAATAACCGCGTATTGGTGCATGCAAAAGAAAATCGCAATAAAGGTAACCAAACGCCTTTTGAATATCTTGATGGAAAAAGTGACAGTGAGCGCTGGCGCAATTTTGCAGCGTTTGTAAACACCAATAAAACTTATCGCCTAGCTAAACGCAATAAACTGTTACGCAAAGATTTTGGTGTAAAAGAATCTACCGAATTCCGCGACCGCAACCTAAACGACACGCGCTATATTTGCCGCTTCTTTAAAAATTACGTTGAGCAATTTTTGCAACTGGCGGAAACCAGTGAATCTAAACGCTGTGTGGTGCTAAGCGGGCAAATGACCGCTTTTTTACGTAATCACTGGCGTTTAACTAAAGTCCGCGCTGAAAGTGACCGCCACCATGCCCTAGATGCTGCTGTAGTGGCGGCTTGTAGCCATAGCATGGTTAAGCGTTTATCTGATTATTCACGCCGCAAAGAGTTAGACAAAGTGAGCGAAGGCTTTGTAGATGTGGAAACAGGCGAAATAGTGAATTCAGCCATGTATCAGCAGTTAAAAGAACACTTCCCTGAACCTTGGACGCGTTTTAGGCAAGAGTTAGAAACAAGACGGTTGGTTGATGACGTAGCCGCTATGCGAGCTGAAATAGCCAATTTAGGCACATATTCTGATGATGAAATAGCTGCGTTAAAATCGTTGTTTGTGTCGCGCGCCCCACAACGCCGAAACAGCGGTGCGGCGCATAAAGAAACCATTTATGGGCAAACTGAACGCTTAGCTAAAACCAGTAGCGTAACGCAAAAAGTTGCCGTTACTAGCTTGACGCTTAAAGATATGGATAAGCTTATAGACCCGCACCGTAATGAAAAACTTTATGCGGCGATTGCAAAATGGCTAGAGGGTAAAGATGCACGTGAAAAACGTGCCAAAGAAATAGAAGCAAGTTTGGGGCGAGGTAAAGAAAAGCGGCAGATGACGGTGGAAGAACAAGTAGAGATTACGCGCTTACGTGAGTTACCTCGCAAACCCACTAACGATGACAGGCTTGGCTCTATCGTGCGTACTGTGACTACGGTGATAGATAAGCTCTCAGGCATACCGATACGCAATGGTGTAGCTAAAAATGACAGCATGTTGCGGGTGGATGTGTTTACTAAAGCGGGTAAGTTTCATTTAGTACCAGTGTATGTGCATCATGCATTGGCTGAAAAGGTGGAAGATTTGCCTAATCGGGCAGTAGTTGCATTTAAAGACGAGGCTGAGTGGACGTTGATAGATAACAGTTTTGCTTTTTGTTATTCTCTGTATCCGAATGACTTCGTAAAAGTCACGTTGAAAGGTGAAATTAGATCAGGTTATTATGCTGGCTGCGATAGATCTACAGGGTTGATTAACCTTTGGGCGCATGACCGTAATAGACTAATCGGTAAAGAAGGCTTGATAAGAGGCATCGGCGTTAAAACTGCGCTGGCATTAGACAAATTCAATGTCGATGTTTTAGGTAACCTCTACCCAGCCCCAAAAGAAGAACGTCGTGGTCTGGCGTAGCGTAGTCATTTCGCAGCCTGCCAAGCTTAAACGCGAACATTTTTCGCTGGTGATTGAGCAGGCGCAATCTGCGCGTGTGCCGTTTGAAGATATTGCGGTGATTGTGCTTAATAATCGCGAAATCACGCTCACACACCCCGTATTATCCGCCTGTGCCGAATACGGCGTTGCGCTTTATTCTACTGGCGATAATCATCAACCTAATGGTGTATTTTTACCTTTTTTAAGCCACAGCCGCGTTACCCGCATGATGCGTTTGCAATTAGATATTGATAAGCCGCAAGTTAAGCGGGCTTGGGCTGAGGTGGTGAAAGTTAAAATTAGTAACCAAGCTAATTGTTTAAAGCTGGCAAAAAAAGGTGACTATGAACGCTTAGAATCTTACGCCAGCCGAGTGCGCTCGGGCGATAGTGAGAATATGGAGGCGCAAGCCAGCAGCTATTACTTTCCACAATTGTTTGGCAAAGGTTTTAATCGCGCGCAAGATTGCTGGGTAAACGCCATGCTAGATTATGGCTATGCCGTACTACGCGGCGCAATTACCCGTGCACTGATAGCGCATGGTTTTCAGCCCAATATTGGCCTGTTTCACCGCAGCGAGCAAAATGCCTTTAACTTGGCAGATGATGTGATTGAGCCTTATCGCGCTTTGGTAGATTTGCACGTATTTAATGCGGTTAACCCACATGCAGACCCGCTGGCCGAGTTAAGCCCTACCGACAAAACAGGTTTGGTGGCCTTGCTAAACGCCGATATGCAAATGCCGCGCGGCAATATGAGCGTGCTTGCCAGTGTGGAACAAGTCACAGAATCGCTAGTGAGGCTGTATGAGGGCGGTAATGAGCGCGTATTAGAGCTGCCCATATTGATGGGCTTGCAGCAGCATGTGTTTGAAATGTAGCGGCCATGAGCCTAGAGACGCGGCGTTATATGCGCTTACTGGTATTTTTTGATTTACCAGTAGTCACCAAGGCCGAGCGCAGGGCATATACCCTGTTTCGCCGTTTTTTACTTAACGATGGTTTTGATATGGTGCAATTTTCGATTTATGGGCGCATTTTAAATGGCCGCGATGCCGAAACCAAGCACATGCAACGCTTAGTAAGCAATTTGCCGCCCGATGGCTCAGTTAAAGTTTTAACGGTAACCGAAAAGCAATACGCCAGCATGAAGCTGTTAGTAGGCCTACCGCTTTTTCAAGAAAAGGCAGTAAAAGCCAACCAAATGTTGCTATTTTGAGGGTGTTTTACAAAAACAAAACCGCGCCAAGCTAAGCTTGGCGCGGTTTCTACGGGAGTCTATTATAAGCCATCTGGGGTGAGAGAGGGAGCTACAACTCTTCAATTAATACGCCGCAAGATTCGCAGATTATAAGCCATCTGGGGTGAGAGAGGGAGCTACAACAAATGAGCCTAAAGCAATGCCATGGAAAAAATTATAAGCCATCTGGGGTGAGAGAGGGAGCTACAACTCAATCGCTTACTACATCAAAACGTAGAAAATTATAAGCCATCTGGGGTGAGAGAGGGAGCTACAACTTGCCATAGTCAGGTATGGACTAGAAAAAAATTATAAGCCATCTGGGGTGAGAGAGGGAGCTACAACACTTTACTACATCACAAATTTGCATACTTCATTATAAGCCATCTGGGGTGAGAGAGGGAGCTACAACGGTCAAGTAATCACGCTAAACCGAAACGGGATTATAAGCCA
>JANMOP010000035.1:0-26840 GCA_031369365.1 Methylotenera sp. | reverse complement strand
CCCACGCGCTCAATAAAACGACCATCGCGACGATTGCGCGAATCAGCCACTACAACATTGTAAAATGGGTTCTTTTTAGAGCCACCGCGTGATAAACGAATAACGACCATAATCTTGTTCTCTATAAACTCTGACAGAAAGGCGCGGATTATACGCTAAAAATAGGTAAAGCCGCAAGCAGTAAAATCAAGTTTAGCTTACTTTAAGTGCATAGCGTGTTGGGTCGCTAATGCCTGCTTTTGCAAAGCCCTCGCGGCGCAAGCGGCACGAATCACATTTGCCGCAAGCATGCCCTTGTGAATCGGCCTGATAACATGAAACCGTCATGCCATAGTCCACGTCCAGCTTGCCTCCCAGGGTAATGATTTGTGCTTTTGTCATGTTGATTAAGGGCGCATGCACGGTAATTTTTTGGCCTTCGACGGCAGATTTAGTCGCTAAATTCGCCATTTCTTGAAACGCTTTAATATATTCGCCACGACAGTCGGGATAACCCGAGTAATCGAGCGCGTTCACGCCAATAAAAATATCTTGCGCGCCTAGCACCTCTGCCCACGCCAAGCTTAAAGAAAGCATAATGGTGTTGCGTGCTGGCACGTAAGTCACAGGTATGCCCGCTGGGATTGGGTTAGCGCCACTCATCGGTATGTCGATTTTGTTATCGGTGAGTGCCGAGCCGCCAAACAAACTTAAATCTAGCTGTACGGTTTTGTGTTCTTTCGCAGAAAGGCTATGCGCTATATTCTGCGCGGCTTGCAGCTCAGCAATATGGCGCTGGTGATAGTCTAAACTTAAGCAATAACATTCAAAGCCTTGTGATTTTGCAATCGCTAAGCAGGTAGCAGAATCAAGTCCGCCCGAAAGTAAAACTACGGCTTTTTTAATCATATTTGTTAGTTGATAATTCAACAAAAAACAAACTTACCTACTACGCCATTCCCGCAAAAGCGGGAACACAGTGAGAGGTTAAATAAAAATGGATTCCCGCTTTCGCGGGAATGACGAATGATAAATTTTTAGCTTTAAACACCTTGTTTCTCGCCCCAAAGTATTTTGTGTAATTGTATTTGCATGCGTACTGGCAGTTTATCTTGCAACACCCAAGCTGCGAGTTCATTGGCTTGCAGCTCGTTATAGCTGGGAGAAAATAAAATCGGGCATTTTTCGCTGAGTTTTAACTCGATGATTTTGGCTTTTGCCCAGTTGTAATCATCACGGTTGCACAGCACAAATTTAATTTCGTCTTTGGTTTTTATATGATTGACGTTGCTCCAGAGCATGTTTTTTTCTTCATTCGAGCCTGGCGTTTTAATGTCCAAAATAATCGAAACTCTGTCATCTACAAGTGCAATATCCATCGCGCCGCCCGTTTCTAGTGATACGCTGTAACCCGCATTAGATAAGGCTTGTAGCAAGGTGTAACATTCTTTTTGTGCCAGCGGCTCACCGCCTGTCACTGTCACGTACTGCGTGCCGAATTCAGCCACTTTAGCCAAAATATCCGCAATTTGCATATTATCGCCGCCGCTAAACGCGTATTCGGTATCGCAATAAGTGCAGCGCATAGGGCAACCTGTGAGGCGCACGAATACCGTTGGCAGGCCAACGCGGCTGGTTTCACCTTGCAGTGAGTGGAAAATCTCAAAAATTTTTAAAGCCATGAGTCTATATAGCAAAACGCCAGCTGTTAAGTTGGCGCTATTTTACCGCGAAATGTGTTGAATCAATAATTCATACCGCAAGACATACCAAGCACTACAAAAAATATGCTCTGTAAGCCGCTTATATATTGGCTTGCAGAGCATGTGTTAAAGCTGTTATTTTTAGACTGTTACTTTAAATTAGCCGATTTTATATCGTTATTTTGCATCAGCATTTCATGTTTAACTTGGCAGGTTTTAGAATCCAACTCAAACGCCACCAGCAACGTGCAAAACACATCATCGTGACTTAACGTGTAATCTTTAAAAGGCATTACTTGATTCATTTTGTAATCAAAATGCTCGCCTAGCCACAAAATAGCTGGCACATGCGTTTGCTGTTTGGGCGCAATGGCATACGGCGCGGCGTGTAAATAAAAGCCATTTTCACCCAGCGATTCGCCATGATCTGACACATACAGCATTGCAGTTTCGCGTTCGCCATCATATTTTTTTAAAAATTGAATGACTTCAGATAAAAAATAATCCGTATATAAAATTGCATTATCGTAGCTATTATCTATCTCTTCTTGGCTACAGTTTTGCAGCTCACCTGTCATGCACATGGGTTTAAATTTGGCAAACGCTTCAGGATAACGGCGATGATATTCAGGGCCATGGTTGCCCATTTGGTGCAGCACAATTAAAATGTCTTTTTCTTTTCTGGTTGCTATGTAGTTATCTAAACCACTTAACATGCCAATATCTCTGCATTCTTTATCACAGGCTGGGTTTAAAGTGGGCGTTTTAAAGTTTTCGTACTTTAACCGTACAGCAACCCCTTTAGAGTCGGAGTTATTATCACGCCACAAAATTTCTACTTGGTTTTCGCTTAACACTTCTAGCGCATTCTCGGTATGCAACGCTTTGTCTTTATCGTACTCTGCACGTCCTAAAACCGAAAACATACATGGCACTGAAACACCAGTAGAAGTGCCGCAAGAGCGGACATTGCTAAAGCTGAGAATGTTTTCTTTTGCCAGCAGCGGATTCGTTTCTTTGTGATAACCATTTAGTGAAAAGCGATCTGCCCGCGCAGTTTCGCCTACCACCATAATGACCAACTCGTGATGCTTATTAGTGTCTAAATTTACTGTATCTTGTGCCACTTTTGTTACAATTTTTGAGGGTTGTGGTGTAAGCAGCTCGTGCACATATTTAATGACTGAATAAGTAAAATAAGTTGGATTAGCGTAAAAACGCGTTACGCGATGCTCACGAATAAACGAGGTATAGCCTGCCGTAAAAGGCATTACTACCACAATTAAAAGCAATATTAAAATCCCCAGGGCAATTAAGCGCGATTTTAATTCCAGCCAAAATTTGTTTGCCTTGGGCGTATATTTAAGCACCAACCAAGCGGGAATCAGCCCTAAAATTATCACCCGCAAAATTAACGTTGGTGTGACTAAACCAGCAAGCTCTTGTGGATTGGTTTGAATGATATTTTCTAGCATGACCACATCGATAATCACGCCGAATTGATCCATATAATAAGCGGCACTGGCTGCGCCCAACAGAAAAAATGCTAACAGCCAGCGCGTGAGCCTGCCATGACATACTGCCAATAAAAACATGGTGGTAAGGCAGCTAAAAAATATGCCCAGCGAGATTAAAAACGGCACATTGTGATTTAACTGGGGCGGATAAATCTCTAAAATTCTGCTAAACATCGCCCAATTGCCTGTGAGCATAATAAATACTGCAACCAGCAAGATGACTTGCGTTTGAGTTTTTATGCCGTTAAAGAACGCAAAAGGCTTTAGTATTGATTGAATTTGCTGCATATGATTTTAATTTTTAAATTGCTCTATTGAATTGTTTAGTGAAACTTAACATGGCAACAACGACCAAAGCGGCAATCCATATTGACCAAAGCGTGTGAAACAAAAAGTGTGCGCCGCGCATCTGCTGCACCCAACCAAGCGCGAAACCTACGCTTAAACCTGCCGCAAAGATAGCAAAAGCTTTTTTTGGCTGATGTGGCAACCAAAACACACACAATGCTGCCAGCCACAAGCCCACCGTGGCATGACCCGCAGGAAAGCAATGCCCAGGCTGCATAGTGCTAGGCACAGCGTCAAACAAGCGTATAAAAGGTGCAAAACCACCATAACGTGTCTCGTCCCAAGGGCAGTGCAGGGCAGAAAAATGCTTAAACACAGCTACCAAAGTACTAATAACTAGCGATGCAATAGCCACAAAACGTAGCCTGATGCGCAACCATTGGCTGATAACGCGCCATGGATAAATAAAATCCAGCACTACAATAAGTAATAGCAAATAACCAATATCAGTAATCACATATTTGACATAACCATGCATGAAGTCTTTGGCAAACCACGTATTTTTCCAAATGAATTGTTGGGTATTGGCATCGAAATAATAATCTTCTATCATTAGATCGATATTAGTGAATTGTCCAACGAGGATATTAAATGCTGCAAATATCAGTAGTGCAATTGTGCATTGCTGATTGAAACTGAAATGTAGTTTAGGAAAGGTCATCAAATGCTGAGCTAAATTAGAGATGCTCTGCAAACCAAGATCTATAAGGCCTGCAGAGCATTAAAATAATAACTATTTAAGACCTTCTAGCACTTTCAAACGTTTTTGTGCGCTCGGCGTAACCGTAGCTTCAGGGTGCTTATCAATTAAACTACGCAAAGTTTTTTTAGCGTTATTGACTTGTCCAAGTTGAATTTGGCTGTTGGCCATATTAAACATAGCATCTGGCACTTTTGTGCTTTCTGGATGTAAATCGATTACTTTTTGTTGTGTGGCAATGGCAGATTTATAGTTTTTTAAACCAAACTGGCTGTAACCCATGCCATACAAGGCTTCTGGCGCGAGTTTGCTGGTTGGATACTCTTTTAAAAAGCTTTCAAACGCCACAAATGCATCTTTGTGCTTGGCAGATTGACTTAAAAGATTGGCATCGGCCAGCGCTTTCACATCTTTTTCTTCTGCGACTGGTTGTGCAACTGTTTGTGCGGAAGGGTTAGCAGCTGCGCCATTTGCAGGCGCTGGTGTTGGCATCGACCCGCTTTCGATACGGCGCAAGCGTGTATCAGTATCGGTATATAAATCTTTTTGGCGCGTTTGCGTGGACTCTAAATGGTGTTGCGCCACTTCTAAATCGCCTTTCAAATTGGCTACTTCTTGCTTAAGCGCCTCGATTTGGTTTTGCATATCGGCCAAACCACCGCCTTGTACGATGGCCTCAATTGCAGCAACGCGCTTTTTAAGATCGGCAATTGCCGCTAAAGTGGCATCGTGGTTGGCTTGTTGCTTAAGCTCTAGCTCTACAATCTTTTTGCGCGCTTCCTTATCGTCAAACAGCGCGGCGTGAGCCGCATTGAAAGAAGCGCTTATCGCAAAAAGGCTTAAACCAACCCATACTAATTTTTTTATTGCGAGCATTTAATTAATCGCCTTGGTGAACAATATCAGCACGGCGATCTTTATCGCAAGCTTCGCCACTGCAATTTTGCGTGGCTTTTTCTTCACCGTAACTCACGGTTTCAATTTGGCTATCTTTTACGCCCAATATATTGAGCGCTTTTTTAACCGCAACTGAGCGGCGTTGACCCAGCGATAAATTGTACTCGCGCGTGCCACGCTCATCAGTATTGCCTTGTATAATCAATTTTGCATCTGGATTTGCTAACATATATTTGGCGTGTGCTTCAACCAGCGGGCGATATTCTGATTTAACTGCGTCACTATCATAATCAAAGTAAATATTGCGTTTTGATAGAATATTGCTAGGATCTTTCAGTGGGTTATTGCCAGCATTATTGGCGTTGCTGTCAATCACCACTTCCTTCACAGCGCCAGTATCCGCGCCAGAATCAGGCTGAGTAGCTACGGGCGGCGCTGGGCTTTTATCTTCAACTGTAGCTGGCTTGATTGGGGTGCTTTTACACGCCACTAATAGCACTGCTAAGCTTAATGCCATCACTAATTTTGTATTAATTGTTGATTGGTTATTCATCACTCTCTCCTGTTAATTCCCATGATTGGGCTAGTTTGATATAAAAAGTCTGATACGAAAAATTGGGCTTGTTTATAGCCTTAAAACTTATTTGGTTAGCGGGCCCCATGCGGGCTCCCGCACATCGCCACCTGTGGCGTCATTTAAGCGCTGGCGCACTTTTCCATCACTTGATACCGCAGCTAAGGCGCCACGCCCGCGTATTTTGGTTGCGTATAAAATCACACGGCCATTGGGCGCAAAGCTAGGCGATTCATCTTGCGAACCTTCAGATAATAATTGTACCTGTCCGCTGGCTAAATCTTGCATGGCGACTTTAAATTTGCCGCCATCGTTACGAATATACGCCAAACTTTTACCGTCAGGTGAAAAACGTGGCGAAACATTATAGTTGCCTTCAAATGTTACGCGGCTAGCGGCTCCGCCATCTGCGGGCACTTTATAGATTTGCGGCTTGCCGCCACGGTCTGAGCTAAAATAAATCATGCTGCCGTCGGGCGAAAATGCTGGCTCGGTATCTATCGCGCTACTTTTGGTGATTTGTTTTAAGCCACCGCCACTCGAACTAATGGTGTAAATTTGTGAATTGGCGCCATAAGTCAGCACAATCGCCAGCTTGCTACCATCTGGCGACCACGCTGGCGCGCTGTTATTACCTTTATAGTTGGCCAATATCTCACGGCTACCGCTAAGTGATTGCACAAAAATAATGGGTTTTTTCTTTTCAAACGAAACATAAGCTAACTTAGTGCCATCGGGCGACCAAGCTGGTGAAATCAAAGGTTCATTGGATGAAACCACAGTTTGCGGATTGTAACCATCAGCATCTGCCACCTGCAAGGTGTAGCGCTTGCCAGACTTGGTAATATAAGCAATGCGGCTAGCAAATATGCCCGCTTGGCCAGTAAGTTTTTGGTAGATAATATCGGCAATTTTGTGCGCGGTAGCCCGCGTTTGACTCGGTGCAATTTGATAATCCATGCCCGCTAATTGCGTTTGCTTAAGCGCATCCATCAGCTGAAAACTTACCTTCAAACGGCCACCCGCCACACTTTCAACGCTGCCCACAGTAATCGCTTGCGCTTGCAACGCAACCCACTCGGCATATTTAATTTGTGCTGGTGTTGTAGGCAAATTGGCCATGCCGCGCGTCTCAAGCACGCGAAACAAACCACTGCGGTTTAAATCTGCCGCAATAATCTCGTTGATATTTTCGCGTGAGTTGGCCGTGCCGCCAAAAGGCACGATGGCTATGGGTATTTGCTGTGCGCCACCGCCGCTAATTTCTATTTCTAAGGCGGCATTGGCTATTGATGCAGTTAAAAAAACTGCACAAAAAAGCATCCATCTAAATAATTTCATAAGCTATAGGCATCTTAATTGTCTAAAAAATTCATTCAAATTCTACTGCAAACTCGCTTTGATGCCACACGATTTACACTTTATTACAACTTTTACGCTTTGCTTACAAACCTAATATTATTTTGCGAACTAATCATTAGGTGTAAATTTCAACCTCAAGTTTTTAAATTGCGCTTTTAAGTCGAGGTCTTCTGGCAGCGGCAATGGCTCTGAGGCAATAATGGCGCGCTCTACAGCCCCATCACAGGCATCGTTACCGCTTGATTTGGTTATTTTTGGAGTGCCGCCAATTTGGCCTGTTGGTAGCACACTAATCTCCACTCGAATTTCTGGGCTACCATCGCCACACAGCGTTTTATTGACATTATTGCGAATTTTAGCCTTAATTTTCTCAGTATATTCACCAATTATACTCACATTGGCAGCGCTGCTCGCTTTCGCATCATCAGCACCATCTTCATTCAACATATCCTCTTTTAGCTTGCGTAAAGCCTTGTCTCTTTCTAAGTCTCTTTCTAATTTTTCTTGTTTTTCGGCGGCTGTTTTCTCACTTAAATCTTCCTCACGCATTTGTTGCGCTAATTTCTTTGTTGCTTCGTCTTTTCTACGTTTATCTTCAAGCAGCTTTTCTTTTTCAACTAATTCTTTTTTCTTTTTCTCTAATTCAATATCAGCTTTAGGCTCTTCTGGCTTTGGTTTTTCCTCTACTGTTGGCTCTGGCTCTGGCTTTGGCTGTTCTTCAACAATAGGTGGCGAAGGTTTTGGCTTGGGCTCTTCCTGCACAACAGGCTGATTCGACATAGGTATTTTGTCCCATAATTCAACTTCCGTGACATTCAATACAGTATGTGCAGATTTCCAATTAAACGAAACTAACATTGCCACCAGCAATACAACATGCACGCCAATAGCCAGTACGCCTGCCTTCCAAGAGACTGTATTTTCGTGCTTTCTTAACATATTAGAATTAGTTTGCAGGCTTAAAAAGCAAGCCTACTTTGTCCACTTTCGCTTGCTTGAGTAAATCCATCACCTCAATCACTTTGCCGTATTGGGTTTTTTCGTCTGCCGCAACGACTACTGGGCGTGTGGAATGTTTAAGCTGATTTTTAATTTCGAACAATAGTTTATCTCGTGATAAATTTTTACCTTCAATTTCTGTAGATCCATCTTTTTTAACAGTCACCAAGATTGGCTTACTAGTAAGATTTTGATTTAGACCAGAACCTACTTTAGGCAAATTCAGCACGCCAGGATTGGTCATGGGCGCTGTCACCATAAAAATCACTAGCAGCACCAAAGTCACATCGATGTAAGGAACGACGTTAATCTGGTTCATCATGCGGCGTTTACGGGTTCTGCTCATGGCTTAACTCCTTTATGACTTACGTTGCAAGATATTAGTGAACTCTTCCATAAAGCTTTCGTAACGCACCGAGAGCCTATCTACGCTGCTCGCAAAGCGATTGTAGGCAATTACCGCTGGAATCGCTGCAAACAAGCCAATCGCCGTGGCGACTAGCGCCTCTGCAATGCCAGGCGCAACTTGACTTAAAGTTGCTTGTGCCACATTCGATAGACCCCGAAACGCGTTCATAATGCCCCACACCGTGCCAAATAAGCCAATATACGGACTTACCGAGCCAACTGAAGCTAGAAACGGCAAATGCGCGTCTAGGTCATCCAGCTCGCGATTGTAAGCGGCGCGCATGGCACGGCGCGAGCCTTCCATCACGTCAGATACGCCCATTCCAGGCTGTTGCTTGTGGCGTACAAATTCTTTAAAGCCCGCTTCAAATATGCTCGCCATGCCTTGTGGCTTGCGGCGGCCAGCGGTCACGCTCTCGTATAATTTATTTAAATCGCCGCCGCTCCAAAATTTATTTTCAAATTCTTCAGATTCGGTTTCTGCGCGTTTAATGGTGGCCACTTTGATAAAAATATACCACCACGAAAATAACGACGTAATCAGCAATATCGCCATCACCGCCTGTACAGGCAGGCTGGCGCCTGTAATGAGTGTCAATAAAGACATATCATTCGTTTCTATCATGTTTGCTCCATTGTTAATTTGATTGGTGCGGGAATGCCGACTGGCTTAAATGTTAAGGCGTTTACACAGGCGAGCTTTACTTGCGCTTCTACCAAAGCTTGCTGATTAAGGGTTATTTTTTGTAAAAATTGCAAACTGCTATGGCCTATTTTGTGTAATTCGCTAGTAATTGTCAGCGTATCGTTAAATTTTGCAGGTTTTTTAAAGGCAATTTGCATACTATGCACTACAAAAATGATATTTAATGTGTCTTTAAGATACGTTTGCTCAAAGCCCAAATGGCGCAGCCACTCTGTGCGAGCGCGTTCCATAAAGTTTAAATAATTACTGTGATACACCACGCCACCGCTATCGGTATCTTCGTAATACACACGAATTGGCCAATTGAAAGTTTGATTGCATACCATGACTAAATTCTAACACAGAGGCAAAATTTAGTTTTTAAGATAGCGCTACTAGCTCATTCGCATATTTTGCACTACTCAAATTTAATATCGCTAAATTGAGGTTTTTGAAAGTTGATATTACTAGGACATTTGTCATGCTTTAGCTAGTTGGTAACAACTAGCTAGCTAAGTAAAAAAATCCTATTAAAACAAGGATAAACAACCCATTTTCATACCCTTTAAATCGGATTAGCATACGTTTATAACATTAGCTTAAAGTGTATTTAAATTATTTCAAATGGTTTTGTATTATACAAAAGCAGTACGCAAAAGTTAATTAAACGAGCGTTGATTAAATTAGTAAATTTAATCAACGCTATTGTAAAAGCAGAATTTTTATATTTTATAGGTAGCAAATTATGATTACACGCAGACAAATGTTAAGCGGGATTGGAACTGTGGCAGCAGCCTCCGTTGCCATCTCTGTGCTAGGCGTCAAGCCATTGGCAGCGCGCAATACAGGTTACACCAGCAAAACCCATGGTGCTGATTACTTTACCAATGTGGTGCTAACTAACCACCATGGCGAACAACTTAGATTTTACGACGATTTGATTGAAAATAAATTTGTTGTTATTAACATGATGTATGCACAATGTAGCGAAGGCATATGTCCTATTAGCACCTATAACATGCGACAGGTACAAAAGGCACTGGGCAACCGTGTCGGGCGCGACATTCACATGTATTCTATTACGCTGTTGCCCGATTTTGATACGCCGCAAGTGCTTAAAAAATATGCGGCTGACAATAAAGTAGGGCCTGGCTGGCAGTTTTTAACAGGTAAATTTTCTGATATTGAAATAGTTCGCAGAAAACTGGGCTTCTACGATTTAGACCCAAAAGTTGATGCAGACCGCACCCAGCATGCTGGCGTGGTGCGCATTGGCAATGACGCTTACGACAACTGGATGATGGCCTCTGCGCTTGGCTCACACGAGAGCATACTGCAAACGATTCATCATGCAGATAGATCATTAATTTATACATAGCCACAGCTTTAGCATGTGCATTTAAATTTAATTAACCGCTTTATTTAACCCCAAGCACCACAGCTTACATTGGGAGGCAATATGTTAGACCAAGAAGAAATTTCCGCAGAGGATGACTCGAAAATAGTCGATGAATCAAGACGCAATTTATTTAAACTAGCCGCAGCAGGTAGCGTTGCCTCGTTAATTGCGCTTAAGCAAAACGAGGCTCTAGGTGTAGAAGTGCTGCAACCGCCCATTGTTTATCCACCCAGCCCGCCTGTTATGGCATGGGTGGAATCTATACCAGAATACGTTTATCGCCCAAAAGAACCGCTTGTGGGCGAATTAAACCCACCACCGCAAGCATTAGCCAATCGAGCCACAGGCAACACTGAGCTTGACGAGTGTGGGCGCGATCCAATTCAGCGATTTGGTGAATTTTATCCTGTCGGTAGTGATAATCACGATACTTACGAGTTACATGTATCAGAGCAACTACACGTATTTAACCCAGCTTATCCTGCGCAAAATATATGGGGTTATGACGGCGTGTACCCTGGCCCCACCTTTCACGCGCATTATGGCAGGCCAGTCATCACTAGGCTTTTTAACGAGCTGCCAGCGCCGAACGAGCATATCGGTTACGGTTCGCCAGAAATCTCTATGCACTTGCACAATCTGCATACGCCATCAGAAAGTGATGGATTTCCTGGAGATTTTTTCAGCAATTTTAAAGCTGGCCCCACACTAGCTGGCCCTGGACGGTATAAAGATCATTGCTATCCCAATGTGTATGCGGGTTATGATAAATCTCGCGAAACTGATCCTAACGCCATAGGCGACCCACGCGAGGCCTTAGGCACACTTTGGTATCACGATCATACGCTCCAAACTACTGGCTCTAATTGTGTTAAAGGCTTGGTGGGTGCTTACTTGATGTTTGATGAGCTTGACTCTGGCGATGAAAATGACATAAGTACCCAAGCGCTCAGGTTACCCAGCGGCGATTATGACGTTCCGCTCTTGTTCAATGACATGCGTTTTGATGCCAATAAAAAGCAATTTTATGACCAATTTAGCCCAGAAGGGGTATTGGGAGACATGGTAGTAGTCAATGGCAAGATTAAGCCTTTCTTTAAAGTGGCGCGGCGTAAATATCGCTTACGGCTAATCAATGGTGGCCCTACTCGGTATTATGAGTTTTATCTGGTGCATAAGGGAGTAGCTAAGCCGTTCATTCACATTGCTAACGACGGCAATTTGTTTGAGTACCCACTCATGAACCGCACCAAATTAAGGCTTGCCATGTCAGAGCGTGGCGACATTATTGTCGATTTCAAAGCTTTTCCGCTTGGCAGCGAGGTTTATTTGGTAAATCGCCTACGTCAAGACGATACTCGTAAACCTAAAGATATTAGAACCCCAGGCGATCAAGTGTTGAAATTTATTGTTGATCGCGAGCCAAGCGAGCCTGATAACTCGCGTGTGCTAACCGCTACCACGTTTATGCGCGCGTTACCACCCATTGATTTAACCGAAGTTGTAGCAAGGCGCACTTGGGAATTTGCACGTAAAAATGGGGTTTGGACTGTCAATGATAAAATTTTTGAGGTGAACAGCGTTCGTGCGAATCCTAAAAAAGGCACTGCAGAAATTTGGAAGCTAATTAATGGTGGTGGCGGTTGGGAGCATCCCGTGCATATTCACTTTGAAGAAGGACGCATTTTGAAAAGGAATGGCGTGGCACCACCAGCCCATGAGCGTGGGCGCAAAGATACCTTTAACTTAGGCCCAGATGAGACTGTAGAGATTTTTATTCGCTTTCGCGATTTTACTGGCAAGTATGCGATGCATTGTCACAACCTAGCGCATGAAGATCACGAAATGATGATACGTTTTGATATTAAAGACTAAATTAAGATTAATTGTAATTTAATTATCCGCTAGTTTTATTGTTTAATAAATAACCTTAAAGCTAGCTTAAAGATGTGCAATAGCTCGAGAATTACGGCGTAAAAGACTCGCTGCTTTATTAAACCCAAACACTACAGCCTACATTTGGAGGCAATATGTTAGATCAAGATGGAGTATCCACTGGTGGTAGCTCGCCAAAAGTAGATGAATCAAGACGCAATTTATTCAAACTAGCCGCAGCAGGTAGCGTTGCTTCGCTCATTACACTTAAACAAACAGATGCGCTAGGTGTAGAAGTGCTGCCACCACCTATTATTTACCCGCCCAGCCCGCCTGTTGTGTCATGGCAGGAATCTATACCAGAATACGTTTATCGGCCAAAAGAACCGCTTGTTGGCGAATTAAATCCACCACCGCAAGCAATAGCCAATCTAGCGACAGATAATTCTGGCTCTGGCGAGTGTGGGCGAGACCCACATCAGCGATTTGATGAGTTTTATCCTGTGGGTGGTAATGATCACGATACCTATGAGATGCATGTAACAGAGCAGCCGCATAGGTTTAATCCAGCTTACCCAGAGCAACCCATTTGGGGTTATGACGGCTTGTACCCTGGCCCCACTTTTCATGCGCGCTATGGTAGAACAGTCATTACTAGGCTTTTTAATGAGCTACCACAAGATCATGTCGGCTATGGCTCGCCTGAACTTTCTATGCACTTGCATAATCTGCATACGCCGTCTGAAAGTGATGGATTTACAGGCGATTATTTTAGCCCAATTAAAGCTGGCCCTACATTATCTAGCCCAGGATCTTATAAAGATCACTGCTACCCCAATGTATATGCGGGTTATGAAAAGTCGCGCGAAATTGACCCTAATGCCATAGGCGACCCACGCGAGGCACTGGGTACACTTTGGTATCACGACCACACCTTGGATACAACTGGTGCCAATGTGGTTAAAGGATTGGCAGGCTTTTACCTGCTGTTTGATGAAATAGACTCTGGCGATGAAAACGATATTAGTACTCAAGCGCTAAGGTTACCTAGCGGCGATTATGATGTGCCACTTATGTTTCAAGATATGCGATTTGATGCCAATGGGTTTCAATATTACGACCAAATGAGCCCAGAAGGAGCAATTGGCGATAGAGTAGTAGTCAATGGCAAGATTAAACCTTTCTTTAAAGTGGCGCGCCGTAAATATCGCTTAAGGCTATTAAATGGCGGCCCTACTCGGTTTTATGAATTTTATCTGGTGCATAAGGGAGCAGTTAAACCGTTCACTCGTGTTTCTAATGATGGCAATTTGTTTGAGTTTCCACTTATGAACCAGACCAAAATTAGACTTGGCATGGCCGAACGTGGCGATATTATTGTCGATTTCTCCACTTTTCCGCTTGGCAGCGAGGTATTTCTGGTGAATCGGTTACGTCAAGATGATACACGTAAGCCAAAGGACGTAAGAAGCCCAGGCGATCAAGTGCTCAAATTTATTGTGGATCGTAACCCATCCACGCCTGATAACTCAAGGGTGCTAACCGCAACAACCCTAATGCGCGAGTTACCACCCATTGATTTAACCGAGGTTGTTAGAAGGCGCACTTGGGAATTTGGGCGTAAAAACGGGGTTTGGACTGTAAATGATAAGATTTTTGAAGTGAACAGTGTTAGTGCGCACCCTAAAAAAGGCACTGCAGAAATTTGGACACTACGTAATGGCGGTGGGGGGTGGGCGCATCCTATTCATATTCACTTTGAAGAAGGCCGAATTTTGAAAAGGAATGGCGTAGCGCCACCAGCGCATGAACGTGGACGTAAAGATGTCTATGTGTTGGGCCCAGACGAGACTGTGGAGATTTTCATGCGCTTTCGCGATTTTAAAGGCAAGTATTTGATGCACTGTCATAATCTAGTGCATGAGGATCATGCCATGATGGTGCGTTGGGATATTGTAGATTAAAATAATTCACTTGTAGGAGCGGCGTCTCGCCGCGAAATGTTCCTTCCGCGAAGCAGCAGTGCAATCGCGGCGGGACGCCGCTCCTACATAAAGCTAAGATGTACTGTCATTATTTTAAGAAATAGCTATACATCATTAATTAGTTGATATTTTTTATTGCGGCCAAACTTCACCATTAACTAATGTTTTAGGCACGGCTAAACCAAAGTGCTGATACGCCAAGCCAGTTGCCACCCGGCCGCGCGGGGTACGCATCAGGTAGCCTTGCTGTATTAAATACGGCTCCAGCACGTCTTCAATCGTATCGCGTTCTTCACCAATTGCCGCAGCCAAATTATCTAAGCCAACTGGGCCGCCGCCGAATTTTGTCAATACCGCTTGAAGCAATTTTCTATCCATTACATCGAAACCCAAACTATCGACATCGAGCATTTTAAGTGCAGCATCGGCGACTTCTGAACTCACTATGCCATCAGCTTTTACTTGAGCGTAATCGCGCACACGGCGCAGCAACCTATTAGAAATACGCGGTGTGCCACGCGAGCGTTTGGCGACTTCTAGTGCGCCTGTTTTGGTAATTTCCACCTCTAACAAACCCGCGCTACGATGCACAATGCGGCCTAGTTCTTCGGTGGTATAAAACTCTAGCCGCGACACAATGCCGAATCTATCGCGCAGCGGATTGGTGAGCATACCTGCACGAGTGGTCGCGCCAATCAAGGTGAACGGCGGCAAATCCAAACGTACACTGCGCGCGGCTGGCCCTTCGCCAATCATAATATCTAGGCGATAATCTTCCATCGCGGGGTACAAAATTTCCTCCACCACTGGGCTTAAGCGATGGATTTCATCAATAAATAACACATCGTTAGGCTCTAAATTAGTCAGCAACGCCGCCAAATCCCCCGCCCGCTCTAGCACTGGGCCAGAGGTTTGACGCATATTTACACCCATTTCGCGCGCAATAATATGCGCCAGCGTTGTTTTTCCCAAGCCAGGGGGGCCAAAAAGTAGTACATGATCTAGCGCCTCAGAGCGGCCTCGTGCAGCATTGATAAAGATTTCTAGCTGGCTACGGGCTTTTTCTTGCCCAATATATTCATCGAGCACTTTGGGGCGTAGCGCACGCTCCATAGCCTCTTCTAGAGGGTTTTCTGCGGCAGGGGCTATGAGACGGTCAGTTTCAATCATATTGTAGCTAGTTAATTGTTGGCTTACATTGCCTAGGTTTGAGATACTTTGGCATAATCCGCCCATTGTAGGGGTTTAACCATATTATGAGTTTAATACAGTGAAATTATCAATCAATTGTTTCATTGGAACAGGCGCCCCTAAGTGCAAGCCTTGGCCATAGTGTATGCCAATTAATTTTAATTCTTTTAATATGGCATCATTCTCAACAAATTCTGCCACGGTTTGAATATTCATGGCTTCTGCCACGCTGTGAATCGAACGCACCATAGCGTGATCAATCTTGTTAGTGTGCATATCTTTAACAAATGAACCATCAATCTTCAGATAATCTACTTCAAAATTTTTCAAATACATAAAGGATGACATGCCGCTGCCAAAATCATCCAGCGCAAAACTACAGCCTAATTTTCTAAGAGAAGTAAACAATTGAATGGTATTTTTTAAGTTCACAACTGCGGCAGTTTCGGTTATTTCAAAACAAATACTTTGCGGCGGGACGGCATAAATGGCAAATTGCTCACGGATGTAGCCCAGTAAACTTTTATCACTTAGCGATGTGCCAGATAAATTAATTGAAAACACATAATCACACTTCTCGAAACTAATATTTAACAACTTACGGTACGCAGCCAATGTATTTTTTATCACCCATCGATCAATATTGGGCATTAAGTGATAGCGCTCTGCTGACGGTATAAACGTGGTGGGGAGCATAATTTTGCCATCGAAGTTAATCTTTCTAATTAAAACCTCGTAATGGTGCTGCCGTGGCACGCGCAATGAAAGCGGTACAATGGGTTGGCAATAAAGCATAAACTGCTCGTCATCTATTTTATCAGTAATGTCTGCAACTGCCTCAACGGCGCTTCTGCGTTGTGCTACCTCAACATCTCCCGCACTAAACAAAAAGCATTGATTACGCCCAGCTTCTTTTGCAGAGTAGCATGCAGAATCGGCTGCATGAATTACCTCGCTCACAGTTTCGAAGCTTGAATTAATGACCACCAAACCAATACTTACGCCAACATTAAATATTTTGTCTTCATAAATAAACCGGTAATCTCTCACTAATTTGAGTAGGGCGTTAGTGATTTGATTGGCGTCTGCCAAGCTACAATTTTCTAGCAGCAACGCAAACTCGTCACCTCCCACACGCGCCAAGGTATCTCTATCGCGCATTCTGTTGGCAAGCAATACGCTAATTTGCCTAAGCAACTCATCCCCAGCCACGTGCCCACAAGTATCATTCACCAATTTAAATTGATCTAAATCGAGATAGCACAGTACATGTTGTGCACCCGCTTCATGCACACTTTTTAAATTGTGATCCAATCTTATTTCAAATTCTCGACGATTAATTAACCCTGTCAAATCATCATGTTGCGCCTGGTAGCGTAGCATCACTGTGGCATCGTTAATTTTATCTTGCATAGAGTCATAAGCTTGTTTTAAGCTTGTTGACATCAAATTAAAGCCTTTTTGTAAGGTTTTTAATTCGCCACTAGAGTTTTCGGTAATGGTTTGTGCAAACACACCTTCGCCTAATTTATTGACCGCATGGGCAATTTCTTCAATTGGTTTCGTGATATTTCGACCTATTTTCCAAGCGATTATCGAGCTTAGTAGCAATCCAAATAAACCTATCATGAATATTTTTGTAATGAGATCTAACTTAAGGTTTTTTAAAGCCTGATTGCTCAGCTGAACATACACTCGGCCAACAACTAGCTCCGCAGCCGTTTTTGTAGAATTTTCCAAACTTTCCTGAGCATGACTAAAGTCGTCAATTTCAACCAAACTTCTTTGAATGGCTGAAGTAAAGATAATGCCTTTATCTAGCCTAAGTTCTTGATTTTTCTGTTGATTAATTTTATTTATTAGTTCGGCAGATAGCTCTGGCCCACTTAAAGCCAGCACTTGACCTTTGTTATTGAGCACCAGTACCGTTTTCACCTCTGACTCGGTAGCAAGCACTTTTTGCACTAATTTTTGCAATATTAAGCGATTGCCTGAAATCACGCCATATTCAGCAGCGGGTGCAAGTTGCGATGCAATGACCCTGCCGCGATCTAATAGGGATTGATTTAAAATATCGAAAACGTTCGATATGGCATAACCAGCTAAAATAATTGCAAAGAGCAATGCTGGGATAGTTCCCAATATAATTACCCTTGATTTAATGCCTAAGTTTTTCATTTTACTCGGCCTTTAAAGTATCTGCTGCTAGCACTTTTTGGTAGATTTCTTCGTCACTTTTCAAGACCAAGTTAAGTGAACGCGCCACTTGATAATTGACCATAATTGAGAAATATTTAGGCGCTTGCGGCGGCGGTAGCAAGTTAGACGATTGCTGTGCTATCAGCGCAATTTCTGCCGCCTGTTTAGCAATCTGCTTGCTACTACTGTACACCGCAGCTATCGCTCCTGCTCGTACATAAGATTGAGAGTAGCCAAATATAGGTTTTTGCTGGCGATAACTGGTTAATAAAATTGGTTGCGCGGTTTCTCGGCTATAAATAAGCGTATCAGGCACCGCCATCAATGCATCGGATGAAGCTAGCGCTGCATTTAATTTAGGAATTAAATCAGCCTCTAAGTAAACATTTTCTTCCATTATTGACAAACCAGCTTCTTCGCCTTCCTCTTTGATCAGATCAGCATATTGCGATGAGGTTGGGCCTAATAATACGCCAATTTTTTTGGATTCTGGCAATATGTTTTTAATTAGAAGGAATTGTCTTGAAAAAGGCTGATCTAGAACAATCGCACTAAAGTTACCTAAATCACGTTTGCTTTTTACCAACAAGCTATTAAATACGGGCATGGGTATAAATACGCCTAACACAGGTGTGGTTAATTTTAACTTAGCTGAAGCCGCAAGCGCCTTTACACCCAAGGCAATGACTAACTCACTATTTTCGGCCACCACCAATGTATTGGAGTTTTGTAAATTAATTACTTTAAGGTTTAGATAGTTGCTTTTATTACTGGCGAGCTCATTTTTAAAGTGTTCGATAAATTCAAGATTGGCGGACGTTGCGGTGCTAATAACGATTGTAACGCTGGTATAGGCTTGCGCGAAAGCAGGCACAAACAAACCTAACATTAGCGTAATACCCACCAATGTGTTCATAAACCGCTTAAATATAAGTTGATTTTTGCTCAAAGTGTTAAGTTAAATATCTAGCTTTAAATTAATGCGTGCTCGCCGTTTTAGTGTGTTGTAAGCGGCAAACTCTTGATAATGTTCATTAAATAAGTTTTCAACTACCACTGATATTTCGCCACTCGCACGTTTTGCGTTAAATTTACGTGCTAAGCGAACATCAGACCTGCGTGCCAATTTAACGGCATCACCATCACCCAAAGCCGTCACTGCGCTAGTTTGATAGTAAGCAAAACTGGCATCCCACTGCGGGTTAAAACGGTGCGTGAGCAAGGCGCTGATAGTGTTGCGCGGTGCTGACTCTGTAATATTCTCTGCGGTTTGATTTTTATCAGCATTAATTTTCACCAGCGCGTAATTGAGCAATATATTGGTATCTGCGTTCATACGCCACTTGCCCTGCGCTTCCAATCCATTAATTTCTATATCACCGCCATTGGTAAAAACAGCTGGTTGTTTAATCACTATAAAACCAGGTGCTACAAATTTTCTGTCTATATCAGACTTAATATAATCACTTATGTTGTCGTTAAAAATTCTTGTATCTAATGAAAGTTGACCAAAATCGCCTAAATAACCAATTTCTCTTGAAATGATCTTCTCTGCTTTTAGATGCTCATTACCCACAATATATTGTCCTAATACTGGGGGAACAGGCGCACGTGTAGGTACCACGACACCTTGGTTGAATATACTTTCTAGATAATTTGGCGTCCTTAGTGCCGACGACACGCCAAATCTAACCGTATTGTTTGGGTTTATTTTAAAATTAATACTAGCGCGTGGCGAAACATCGGTACCAGTAAAACTATTATGTTCCAGCATTGCACCCGCGTTTAATGCCAGCCTATTCACTAGTTGCCACTCGGCATGACCAAATAATCTTTGCAAATTAAAATTTGCTGTTTTATCGCTACCAAGATAATGTGGTGACCAAAAGGTGTCTTGGCGTAAGTTGATGCCCCAAACGCCGCGTAACGTGGGTGATAGTGAAAGCGTGTGTTGCGTTTCTATATCATAACGCTCTGTAGTCAATTCTTTATTGATATTCACTTTGTCATTACGTAGTGAAGCGGCGGCGGCTAATGATTGTGCAGCAGTAAAGCCTTGACGCCTAAAAAATGTAAAAACTACTGGTCTTAAATCAGCAGAGGTGACATCGTCATCTGCATGGTCATAACTGCGAAAAGCTTGCAAAGAAAAATCGCTGTTTTCATCTAGGTTGTGGCGCCAACGGATGAGCTGATAATTGTTTTGAATATCTCTACTACGCGGTAAAAATACCAAAGAGTCTTTCTGCAAATTACCTTCTTCGCGCTCACCATTGGCAAAACCAAACTCAAACTCTAAATTATTTTTATCATTTACCCGATATTCAGCCTGCACATTCAATAAATTGGTACGTTTAAAGTCATTGCGATTATCTAAGCCGTCATCATCGCGGTAACCTGCGGTAACGCGATAGCTTAAATTGTCTAATTTAGTTGCATATTTGGCAAAAACTTCGCGCCTGCCATTGCCATAAGTGGCAGAAACACTAGCACCTGCTTGCTGCACAGGGCTTTGTGTAATGATATTAATTACCCCAAAAAAAGCGTTAGCGCCATAACTTGCCGCGTTTGGCCCACGCGTGATTTCAATACGCTCAATATCAGTGATGGTAATTGGCAACTCACTCCACTGCACGCCACCATACAAAGGACTATATATCGAACGACCATTGATTAGAATCTGCATAGCGCCCGCATAAGCAGTAGCCATGCCGTGATAGCTCACCACATGATTGGTATTATGCACAAAACCTGCATTAGTGCCCACATACATGCCTGGCACAAGCCTAAACAGCTCAGGAATATCAACCGCGCCAGATGCTCGTATAGTTTCGCGATCAATCACCGTGACCGCAGAAGGTGCATCTGCCAGCGATTGCGACAACCTTGATACGGTGAGTACTTTTGGCACTTCGCCAATGTAGTCATCTTCAGATAAATTTTCTGATGCTAAAAGTTGTGGCCAAGCGTTTTTATTCTCCGTTGCAGTTGTATTGGCTTCGGTTGTATTAACTTCATCAGCATATAAAGCCTGACAATAACTAGCTAACATTAGAGCTAGCAACGAAAATAAGCGACTATTACACATAACAATTACGCCTCCAAACTAGTAGTTATTTTTACAAAATCACATTAACTTGGTTTTAATTTTTGTCCAAACCTTGCGCGCCAGCCAAATAACGGGAATACCAATCAGTAACCATGGGATAGCACTCATGACAAAGGTAATGACGCTGCCAAAGCTCTCCATCATCACACGGCCAGCGTCTTTAAGCGCACGTGCCACTGGCGCAAAAAAGCCTTGCTCGGTGATGCCATGAGCAGCAACAAAATCAATATTCACCGCCACTAAATCAGTTTCTTGCGACAATACTTTACGCATGCTCACCATGCTATCTAGCTGGCTTTGCGTGTTCGCAAGTTCGCGTTCTACGTCAATAATATCTTTAAACTTAGCCGCTTTATCGGCCAACATGCCGCGCAATCTATCGCGCAGCTCGGTTAGGTTTTTAATGCGCGCATCAGTATCTACCACTTGGCTGGTTTTATCTTCACTGTCACGCCCATGCTGCATTACCTCACCATTTTTGGCCAAGCCGCTTAAAAATATTTCAACATTTCTAGGTGGCAACCGCACATAAAGGCTTGCTGATGGCGGACTGTAGGACGTTGCTTTGTTAAAATTTGCACTTAACATTTGGCAGTTAAGCGCTTCACAATGCGCTATGGCTGCATCAAAAGTGGCTTGCATTTTTTCGGCTGGGGTTTCAATTTGTAGGTGATGGCGCAAGGCAATGTATTTTTTTACACTGGTCGAATCGCCAACGGGCTGGCTAGGCTGGGGTTGGATAGGGTTAGGTTCTGAAAGCTCAGTCAAGCTCTGCTCTGCGCCACCCTGTGCATCGGCGGCCATTTTGCCCATGCTACGCTCCATCGACACAGGTGCAGAGGCGGCTTCTGGCGTGGCATTAGACGATTGCTGGCCACAAGCTATTAATAATAAGGGTAACACTAAAACTAAAAAAAGTTGTTTCATGTTCAACCTCGCAAGTTGATATTTTATTTTGAGAGCAATTTAAGCGCCTGTTTAATACCATCCGCCACCCCAACATCTGCTGGCAAGTGTTTTACCGCCATTAAAGCCTCACGTTCATTGTAACCCAATGCAATCAATGCATTCAGTACATCGTGGCTGGCAGATTTTGCTTGGTTACTTGCACTGGCAAAGCCCGCTGCACCCAACTTATCTTTAAGCTCCAATAGTAAACGCTCGGCAGTTTTCTTGCCGATGCCTGGGATGCGCGTCAACATGCCGACTTCTTGCAAATTCACTGCCTGCACCAAGTCTTCGATACTCACGCCACTTAAAATCGATAGCGCAGATTTCGCGCCAATGCCATTTACCTTAAGCAATTGTTTAAACGTGGTTTTTTCTTGCTCGGTGCCAAAGCCGTACAACAGTTGCGCGTCTTCTCGCACCACCATGTAAGTGAGTAAATTCAGCTTAGCGCCGATTTCGGGCAAGTTGTAAAACGTGCTCATCGGCACTTCCACCTCGTAGCCCACTCCGCCGCAATCTAGCACAATATAGGGTGGCGATTTCTCTAACAATAGCCCGTTCAGGCGTGCAATCATTTTTCTCTCTATTCTACTTTTAAAAAACCACCGTCATTGCGAGCGTTAGCGAAGCAATCCAAAGTTTTACTGTAGCTTGATGGATTGCTTCGCTAACGCTCGCAATGACAGAATGTGTGAAATTTTTTTTAAATTAAGCGTCCGTTCTTAACACGAAAACCTGCCGTGGCTAACTTCCCTAAACCCTGCCCGCCATGTGCATGACAAATCGCGCACGCCAAGGCATCCGCCGAGTCTGGTTTGGGTGCAGCGGGTAAATTAAGCAAACGTTTCACCATTTCTTGCACTTGCTCTTTTTGCGCGTGACCGTTACCTACCACCGCTTGCTTGACTTGCAGCGCAGTGTATTCCGCCACACTTAAATTGCGTATCACCGCTGCGCTAATCGCCGCGCCACGTGCTTGACCTAGCAATAGAGTCGATTGTGGGTTCACATTCACAAACACTTTTTCTATCGCTACCTGGTTAGGCGCGTAGGTGTCAATCACCTCAAATAGCCCGTCTAATATCACTTTCAGCCGCGCGGGTAATTCTTCTCTTTCGTCCTCGCCTTCTATCGCGTTCTTTTTAGCAGAGGCGGTTTTAATCGTGCCACTGGAAATGTAAGTAATTTTTTCGCCTATTTTTTCGATGACACCAAAGCCTGTAATGCGCAGGCCAGGGTCGATACCAAGGATGCGAACATGCTCCAAACCTTAGTCCACAATCACATTGAATTTGAGTAACATTTTCGGTAAATAATCATCTAAATTTTGGATGTGTTGATCATTTAATTCAATCAAGTTAAATCCATATTTTTTGTATACTTCCTTCTTCTTTTCTTTGCGCTCTTTGTATTTAGGATCATTTTCTAAACCCCAGAATTCGATATAGACTTTACCAGCAGGAACGTAAAAGTCGCAATAAAGCTCCTCTTCTATAGGCAATAAGCGCTCATAGGCGTGAACAATGCCTGACATATACAACCAGTTATCAATTAGCCCCTCTGCTTTTGATCGAACCCAATGACCATCCATTGCGCGGTGTGTTGGTTTGAATTTGTCTAATTTATCTCTAAGTCCAACCTGTTTTTCGTTTTTCTCTTGAACGGAAACATCTTCTAATTTTATTTTAGGCTCAGACACCTTGCTACCCAAGAGTTCTTGAACAGTATTAGTTAAAATTCTTGAGCTAATGATAGCTTCAGGCCAAACCACATAAGGAATACCAGATTGACGAATTTCACGGCTTTCTGCTTGCAGTTTTTTACCTTGCGCTGTTGGAACCCAACCTTTCGTGGCGCGTTCAATCCAGCCTAACTCCGATAAAACCAGATTGACTTTCCTGCTACCAATACCAAGCTTTTCACCTAACGTTGTGGAGCTTAAAAAATTTGCCTGCTTGGGTTTTTCAACTACTATAGTTTCTACCTTATGTGCAGTCTTGCTTTTATTTTGTTCTAGCCAATGTTTGTAGCAAAGCGCATAACCATCTTTTGAAACTGGGCTATCACAAGCTAAAGCCGAACATTTTGGTAAATTAGCCATTCCTAATCCTCAATCACAGCCGTCGTATACACATCTTGCACATCATCCAAATCTTCCAGCGCATCCAAAATTTTCTGCATTTTCACCGCGTCGTCGCCAGTGAGTATGGTTTCTATGCTGGGTTTCATGATCACTTCTGCGATTACGGCTTTTAAACCAGCATTTTCAAGCGCTTCTTTTACGGCAATAAAATCATTTGGTGGTGTAATGACTTCTATACTGCCGTCTTCATCGCTCACAATATCTTCCGCGCCCGCTTCCAGTGCTACTTCCATCACTTTGTCTTCATTTGTGCCTGGCGCGTAAATTAAGCTGCCGCAATGTTTAAACATAAACACCACGCTGCCATCGGTGCCTAAATTGCCGCCGTGTTTACTTAGCGCGTGGCGCACATCCATCACTGCGCGCTGCTTATTGTCGGTAAGGCAATCAATAATAATCGCTGCGCCATTAATGCCGTAGCCTTCATAGCGAATTTCTTCGTAGTTCACGCCTTCTAGCTCGCCCGTGCCTTTTTTAATGGCGCGCGTGATGTTATCGGCGGGCATATTTTCTTCTTTAGCCTCGGCCACAGCGGCGCGCAGGCGCGGGTTCATTGTGGTGTCGCCGCCGCCCATGCGCGCAGCTACGGTGATTTCTTTAATGATTTTGGTGAAAATTTTACCGCGCTTGGCATCTTGGCGGCCTTTGCGGTGTTGAATGTTTGCCCATTTACTGTGACCTGCCATGTTGCTAACCCTTAAATCTTAAAAATTAAATTTTACCACGTCTGCCTGTAGGAGCGGTCTGTGACCGCGAATGGCTGCTTCGCGTTCACAGACCGCTCCCACATACGACTTTTCAAGTGCTTTAGCGCTTAGAAAATCGGAGTGCCTGTGGTACAAAAACCAGCTATTCTTGACCTTGCGCGGGGTCAACTTGCTGATGCTTTCTAATCGTAATCGCCGAAATCGTCACCAAAGCTAAGGCGATAAATAACATGCCGACCAGCTCTATAGGCGTTGGCCGCTCGCCCAATTGCAGCCAAGCAGCACTTACGCCAATTACGGGCGCTAGCATACTGGCCATGCTGGCAACCCCAGCAGGCAAGCGCTGCAATGCATACAGCCATAGTACCCATGCAAGGCTACCGCTTAAGAAAATGCTGTAAATAATGGTTAAATAAAACGTTTGCGTCCATTGAATAGGTGGCGCGGGCAACACTAGCGCAAGCAAAATAATAGGAATCGAGCCTAGCAACGTTGGCCAAGCGGTGATATTGAGCAAATCTAAATGGGGTGCGCGCTGATGCAATTTTTTAGATACGATTGCCGAAATTGCCCAAGAAATGCCCGAAAGTAGCGCTAAAAACATACTAAATCCATCGCCTTTTATGTGCAATGGGTCAAATATCAGCACAATACCAAACAAGGCGAGCGCCACTGCTAGCCATTGCCAGCCTTGCACTTTTTCGCCCAACATGGGCCATGCAAATAGCATTACCCAAAACGGCATGGTATACGCCAGCACCGCGGTTTTGCCCGCGCCACCTGACACCAGCGCCCAAATCAGCAAACCCGTAAAGCCGCATGTTTGCAGCAAACCTAATAGCAACATGGCAGGAAACTCTTTTAACGCCAAGGGTCGCTTTGTTATCATTAGCACCAAAAATAACATCACTGCGCCTAAAAAAGTGCGTAACGCCGCAAATTGAAATGGGCTAGCGTATTGCACTGCCAGCTTCATCACCACCCAGTTATAGCCCCAAATAAGCGTAAGCATAAAGAGTGCTGCAAAAGCTTTAATAATCGTGTTTTTAGCCATACGTCATATTAATGGTTTGCGAACGAGTTGATAAGGTGTATATTTTAATTAGTTTAGGTGGAGAAAATCATGAAAACATTACTGCAAGTTTTAAGTGATAAAAAACATAAGGAAATTATTTCAATTGCGCCAAATCGCCCAGTTTTTGATGCCTTAGTGATTTTAGCAGAATACAAAATCGGTGCGCTGGCCGTAATGGAAGGCGACAAGCTGGTGGGGATTTTTTCTGAACGTGATTACGCGCGCGAGGTGATTCTGCAAGGCCGCTCATCTAAAACCACGCAAATAGTCGAGGTAATGACGGCCAAGGTGATTACTGGAAAACCAGATGACATGGTAGATAAAACCTTGAACTTAATGAGCGATAAGCGGTTTCGGCATTTGCCAGTGATGGAAGGCGATAAGATGATAGGTATGTTGTCGATTGGCGATTTGGTGAAGGAAACTATTGCTTACCAGCAACGTTTAATTAATGAGCTGGAAAGTTATATTAAAGGTTAAACTAACTTGTAGGAGCGTTTTTTTAAATCGCGAATTTAAACTGCATTTTTCGCGATTTAAAAATCGCCCCTACAAACCGCTACAATTTACTCGCCGATAATTTTAACCAGCACGCGCTTTTTGCGGCGGCCATCAAATTCACCATAGAAAATCTGCTCCCACGGACCAAAATCCAGCTGTCCATCGGTAATTGCCACCACCACTTCGCGCCCCATTATTTGACGTTTAATGTGTGCATCGGCGTTATCTTCGCCCGTGTCGTTATGTCTATAGCCGCTTACGGGTTCGTGTGGGGCAAGCTTTTCTAACCACACTTTATAATCGTGATGCAAACCGCGCTCGTCGTCATTAATAAATACACTGGCAGAAATATGCATAGCGTTAATAAGCGCCAAGCCTTCTTTAATGCCGCTTTCGCGCAGGCATTCAATGATGTCACCCGTAATATTCTTAAAATCCATACGGGCAGGAATGTTAAACCACAGCTCTTTGCGAAAACTTTTCACTTTAAGTCTCTAAAATAGTCGATCACTGTCATTCTGAGCATAGCGAAG
>JANMOP010000029.1:0-28089 GCA_031369365.1 Methylotenera sp. | reverse complement strand
CTGACGATGAATTGCATTTATTTGCCGAAGGTCAATTAAATCACGCCTACAATACCTTAGGCGCACATGAGTGCACGCTGCAAGGCATAGCTGGCGTACGCTTTGCTGTATGGGCGCCAAGCGCACAGCGCGTCAGCGTGGTGGGCAATTTTAATCATTGGGATGGCCGCGTGAACCCAATGCGCGTGCGCGGCGGCAGTGGCGTGTGGGAGCTTTTTATTCCTAATTTAACCGCTGGTGATTTATATAAATTTGAAATTCGCAATCGTAATACGGGTGCGATTTTCACTAAAATCGACCCCTACGCACGTGAATTTGAATTACGTCCTGGCACAGCTTCTAAAGTCACCAGCACAAAAAAATTCGCTTGGAATGATATCGCATGGCTTAAAAATCGTGGTGAGCTAGATTGGCTGCATGCCCCATTTAATTGCTACGAGGTGCATTTAGGCAGCTGGCAGCGAAAAGATGGCAACCTGCTGATGAGTTATCGTGAACTTGCCGAAAAGCTGGTACCTTATGTACGAGATATGGGTTACACACATATTGAATTGTTGCCGATTACCGAGCATCCATTAACCGAATCGTGGGGCTATCAAACTACGGGCTATTTTGGCGTCACCAACAGATTCGGCACACCAGACGACTTGCGCTTTTTTATTGATGCTTGCCACCAAGCCAATATCGGCGTGATTCTCGATTGGGTGCCTGGGCACTTTCCTAAAGATAATTGGGCGTTGGCGCATTATGATGGCAGCGCTTTATACGAGCACGAAGACCCGCGTTTAGGCGAGCACCAAGATTGGGGCACGTTGATATTCAACTACGGCCGTAATGAAGTGCGTAACTTTTTGGTCAGTAACGCTTATTTTTGGCTAGAAGAATTTCACATCGACGGCCTGCGTGTAGATGCCGTGGCCTCGATGCTTTATTTAGATTATTCACGCAAAGCGGGTGAGTGGCTGCCCAACAAGTACGGTGGCCGCGAAAACTTAGAAGTCATTGATTTTATTAAGCAACTTAATACCGTGGTGCATCAAGATTTTCCAGGCGCATTGACAATTGCTGAAGAATCCACCGCATGGCCAGCCGTATCGCGCCCCGTGTATTTAGGCGGCTTGGGCTTCAGCATGAAGTGGAACATGGGCTGGATGAACGATAATTTAGCCTACATTGAGCAAGACCCAGTGCATCGCAAATATCATCACGACAAACTCACTTTCGGTCAGCTTTACGCTTATTCTGAAAACTTTGTGCTGCCGTTTTCTCACGATGAGGTGGTGCATGGCAAAGGCTCACTCATTGGTAAAATGCCTGGTGATGCTTGGCAAAAATTTGCTAATCTGCGTTTGCTTCTAACGCTACAAATGACCAGCCCAGGCAAAAAGCTCAATTTTATGGGCAACGAAATCGCCCAAGGCCGCGAATGGAATGTGAATAGTAGCCTGGATTGGCACTTGTTAGACTCAGGTGTAAATCAGAGCCTGCATCAAGGCATACAGAACATTTCACGCGATTTAAACCATCAATATATCGCGCTTAATTGCTTACACGATTTAGATTTTGAGCCGCAAGGATTTGATTGGGTTGATTGCCATGATTCAGATCAATCTATCATCAGCTTTATTAGACGCGCTCGCGATGGCAGTTTTGCTATAATAGTGCTCAATTTTACACCTGTTTTACGACATAATTACCGCATTGGTGTACCGAAAGCAGGCAATTACGAAGAGGTTTTTAACAGCGATGCCGATTATTATGGTGGCAGTAACCAAGGTAATGGTGGCGGGTTGCAAACGGAAAATATTGCTTGGATGAATCATCTACAATCATTGCTAATTACCTTGCCGCCGCTTGCTGGCTTAATAATTAAACTTGCTAATCAACATTAAATAAATACTATAAACGATTGTTTTAAATAATAAATGACTTCACTCACTAACTACCCTGTTTGGGAAAAACTTTGCGCGCATCAGAAAACTATTGTGCCTTTGCACATGCGCGACTTATTCGCCGCTGACTCAAAACGTTTTGATAAATTTAGTCTAAAATTTAAAGATTTGTTGCTAGATTACTCCAAACATCGCATTACCGATGAAACCTTGCCTTTGCTGTTTCAAATGGCACGCGAAGCCAATATTGAAAGTTTGCGCGATAAAATGTTTGCGGGCGAAAAAATCAACATCACTGAAAATCGCGCCGTGTTGCACACCGCCCTGCGTAACCGTGCCAATACACCTGTTTATGTAGATGGCAAAGATGTGATGCCAGATATAAACGTGGTTCTCAAGCAAATGCGCGAGTTTTCTGAAGCAGTGCGAAGCGGCGATTGGAAAGGCTTTACAGGCAAACGCATCACGGATATTGTCAATATTGGCATTGGCGGCTCTGATTTAGGCCCTGTGATGGTCTGCGACGCACTTAAGCCTTATGCCAGCCCTGATTTAAACATTCATTTTGTATCGAATATTGACGGCGCACATTTAATGCGTGCACTTGAGAGATGCCAGCCAGAAACTACCTTATTTATCGTCGCCTCTAAAACTTTTACCACGCAAGAAACCATGACTAACGCACTTTCTGCACGTACTTGGTTTTTAGATGGTGCTAAAGAGAAAGCGCATGTTGCCAAACATTTTGTTGCGCTTTCTACCAACGCCAAAGCAGTGGCCGATTTCGGTATTGATATCAAAAATATGTTTGCATTTTGGGATTGGGTCGGCGGCCGCTACTCGTTATGGTCTGCTATCGGCTTATCTATTGCCTTGTACGTGGGTATGGATCATTTTGAAGATCTATTGAGTGGTGGGCATGAGATGGACGTGCATTTTAAAACTGCGCCACTCGAACAAAATATGCCAGTTATATTAGCGCTTATCGGCATTTGGTATAACAACTTTTTTCATGTCGATACCAATGCAATACTGCCCTACGACCAAGGAATGGCGCGCTTCCCAGCCTACCTGCAACAAGCAGATATGGAAAGCAATGGTAAGTTTATTTGCCGTGATGGTAGTCGCGTGCAATATAAAACTGGCCCAGTGATTTGGGGCGAGGCTGGTACCAATGGTCAACACGCGTTTTATCAGCTTATTCATCAAGGCACACAAATTGTGCCAGCCGATTTTTTAATGCCCGTGCATAGCCATTATGCGATTGGCAAACATGGTTTTGCACATCACAAAATTTTATTGGCTAACTTTTTGGCGCAAACACAATCGTTAATGTTGGGTAAGACAAAAGAGCAAGCGCGCACAGAACTTGAAAAACAAGGCTTGACTGGCGATGACTTAGAAGATTTATTGCCGCACAAAGTGTTTGAAGGCAACCGCCCAACGACATCGATTTTGTTCGATAAACTCACGCCAAATACTTTAGGTAAATTAATCGCGCTGTACGAACACAAAATATTCGTGCAAGGCATGATGTGGGACATCAACAGCTTCGACCAATGGGGCGTGGAATATGGCAAACAAATCGCCCAACAAATTTTGCCGCAGCTTACCAGCGACGAAGTAGTCTGCAACTACGACAGCTCTACTAATGGTTTAATTAACCACACCAAACAATTGTGTTAACATCTTGGGGGCTGCGCTAAGGTTCAGTTAAAACAAATAAAAAACCGCCAATCGGCGGTTTTTTTACACACAATCACATTAAACTTTTCTGCGACTATTCATACTAACAAAACCCATAATGGCTGTTCCAAACAACCAAATTGCACCAGGGATTGGTATGGGGGATATATCGGGTCCTGCTATGTGATGACTACTCTCGCCATCAACTTCACCACATACATTACCACCCCTACCTGAACACTGAACGTGCGCTGCAAAAATCCAGCCCTTATTGTTTTCTAGTAAGTTAGCAAATGATAATGTGTTCGCACCATCTGCAGTAAAACTAAATACACTTTGCAAGCTTCTGCCTGTGCCTTTGGCGCCATCTGAAAACTCGCCAAATTCAGATACATTTTGATCGGTATCTGCTCTCCAGCCTAATGGCAATCCAGTTAATGTAATAGCACCTGTAGAGCCACCTAAATTAAAGTAAAAATTTGAAAATTTCCAATTTGTAGGTGCTAATGCGGTTACTGTGAAATCAAGATTGCCAGCATTTTCCAACACATCCACTTGTGCGTAGTTGACACCATCTGCAAGCTCATTAGATTGGTTTAAAAAATAGGTAGTTGCGTACGCTTGCTGCCCAGCAAAGGCGAATAAACCGCACAGCAGACCTGAGATAATGTTTTTTGCTTTCATGTTGGTTCTCCTTGGATTGAGATAATAAATTTTTTAACGCGATGGTGCATAATATGCTTTGAACTTACCCTGATGCAATAGCCCGAATGGGCTAATGAAAAAATTAAAACTACCCTACGAACCAAGCCTTACCTCAATTGCAGGCCTTTTGCCATTACATCTAAACCAATCGTTTTTGCCATGCTAGCACCTAAGCGTTTTGCAAAGCGGTTGGTGAAAGTATCTTGATAGGTGTAATCGACAATCTCTTCTTGCTTTATCACTTCGCGCGCAACAAAATCGGCGCTGCCTAACGCATCGGCTAAACCTAGCTTAATGCTTTGCTCGCCACTCCAAAACAAGCCGCTAAAAGTTTCTGAGGTTTCTTTTAAGCGCGTGCCACGGCCTTTTCTCACCACAGTTTTAAATTGCTCGTGAATTTCGTTAATCATGGTTTGCGCGAGCGCTTTGTGCTTTTCGTTCACTGGCGAGAACGGATCTAGCATGGCTTTATTCTCGCCAGCGGTTAATAAGCGTCGCTCTACACCGATTTTTTTCATGGTTTCAGTAAAGCCATAACCGTCCATCAATACACCGATAGAACCTACAATACTGCCTTTATCGACGTAAATTTTATCGGTGGCTGAGGCAATATAATAGCCACCAGAGGCGCAAATATCTTCCACTACGCCATACACGGGAATATTTGGGTGTAATTTCTTTTGACGCACAATTTCATCATTAATAATGCCCGATTGTACTGGGCTGCCACCTGGCGTGTTAAAGCGCAAAATAATGCCTTTGGTACCCCTACTTTCATAGGCATCGTTCAAGCTGCTAATGAAAGTATCTGCATTAACCTCACCACCCGCTTCAATAACGCCATTAATCTCGATTAACGCCGTATGCGGGCCTGATGCGCCTTTATCACCCAATAAACCTAAGCCCAAAACTAATAATAAGAATAAATAGGCAAAAGTGAGGCCTTTAAAAAATGTGCTCCAACGCCGCGCGGTTTGTTGCTCTTTTAAGCCAGAAAGTGCTAACTTTTCGATGGTTTGTTGTTGCCAGTTGCTATTGCTTTCTGTGTTATTTTGTTCCGCCATTTAGGTTTTCCTGTGTGTTTTATCTAGTTGTAATTTATGAAGTTGATCAATATGAATAGTGATTTGCTGATTTTGTTCCGTTACTGGCAATGCTTGCAAGCTTTTTCCTTTGCACGGCCCCATAATGCAATGACCAGTATCGGGCTGATAATGCGCGCCATGTGTGGCGCAAATAAGATAATCTTTACTCACGGTAAAAAAATGTCCTTGCTCCCAATCCAACTCCACTGGCACGTGCGCGCATTGGTTCACATAGGCATGCGCTTTGCCATGAAAGCGCACTACAAAACCTGTAGCGAATTCTCCCAACGCTGGTAGCGCAAAACGCAGGCCGAGTGATTTTTCGTGCAACTCGTTGCTATCTAAAACAATATTTTTAAGCATGTTTCAATAACCAAGCGCTTAAATCATTAAATTGATGGAAAATTTCAATGCTATTATACTTTGATAATTGGTCTTGCGATTGCGCGCCAAACGTTACTGCCACCGCTTGCACACTGGCATTTTGCGCCATTTGCAAATCGTAACTGGTATCACCAATCATCAAAGTGCGCTCTGGCGTTGTTACACAAGCATCCATTAGCTCATCTAACATTTGCGGATGCGGTTTAGAAAAACACTCATCCACCGTTCTAGTCTCATGAAAATAATGCGTTAGGCCGCAATGCTCTAGCGCCAAATTAAGGCCACGCCTGCCCTTACCAGTGGCTACTGCCAACTTATAACCGCGCCGATTAAGCTCGATAATGGTGGATTTTGCGCCTGCAAAAAGCGGAATGGCCTGCTCACCAGCGTAATAATTGGCGGTGTATTGTTTAGCCAAAGCTTGCGCTTGTTCGCTAGGAATATCGCCAAACAGCGCATGAATAGATTCTCGTAATCCAAGCCCAATAATATTACTCGCAGCAACGGGGTCTAACGTTGGCAAACCTACTTGGCTTGCAGCCAACACAATTGCATCCACAATCATGCCTGTTGAATTAGCAAGCGTGCCGTCCCAATCCCATACAATCAAATCAAATTGCTTAGCCATAGATCTTATTATTAACCTTATTTTTTCTCTAAACTATTCATAAATTTTGTTAACTCAGGCGGCAAAGGCGCGCTTAATTTTAACTTATCGCCAGACACAGGATGCTTCAAACTGGTGTCGGCCGAATGTAAAAACATGCGTTTCAAGCCCTTTTTCTGCAAAAGTTTATTGTTGGCAAAATCACCATACTTATCATCTCCGACAATGGGAAAGCCCAAATGTGCCAATTGCACGCGTAATTGATGGGTGCGACCAGTAACAAGTTGCGCCTCTAATAATGTAAAGCCAGCATAGGCTTGTTTCAAGTAAAAATTGGTTTCAGAAACTTGTGCTTCGCCGTATTTATCTTTGCTTTTATCGGTCACCACATTCACGCGGCGTTCACCGTTTGGCAGCACGTACTTTTGCAAATCCAACACAACACGCTTCTTTTTATCTGTCCACTCGCCTGCCACCAGCATTAAATAACGCTTATCGGTTTGATTGTTGCGAATCATTTCGTGAAGCGCCACCAATGCAGCACGCTTTTTGGCCAGCATCAATACGCCAGAAGTTTCGCGATCTAGTCGATGCACCAGCTCTAAAAACTTGGCTTTAGGGCGTTCCATTCGCAGCTGTTCAATTACCCCCCTACTCACACCACTGCCGCCATGCACGGCAAAACCAGCAGGTTTGTCGATGACCAACATTGCCTCATCTTCAAAAATAATCGTACTTTCTAATACGGATGTAGCTGGTGCGTTCATCACCTCTTTTTCGTGCGTGGCCACACGTATTGGCGGCACGCGCACAATATCGCCAATAATCAGCTTGTACGAAGCATCAATACGACCTTTATTCACGCGCACTTCACCACTACGCAAAATGCGATAAATATGGCTTTTAGGCACACCTTTAAGCGTTTTGGTAAGGAAATTATCGATACGCTGACCTTCACTCGCTTCATCTACAGTAACTAATGCAGCAGCTTGCGCGCCAATGGTGTTGTTTTGGGGTGATTCACTCATATTTTTTGCTTAAAAAGCGGTTTACGCCTATACTTGCTATGTTGTTGAATTTAATTTGCTTATTTATGCATTTCGACAATTTTACGTGACATATCATTTTGGTTAAATCGCTCGCCATATTGAAGTAGCGATAAAAATGTAGTAATAAAATAGTGCGCTCTAGCCGCCGCAGACAAATAAACATAAACGCGACTAAAGTTACTGAAGACCGAATTTTAACGGATTTATACTCAACTTTACACATAATCTAGTGAGTTTAAATTTTAAGTAGCACCCAGAATTTACAAATTAACCTGCGAATTGCGCGCAACCAGCCGCAATTGCTTATACGTTCTTTAGCGTTAAAGGTTAATTTTAGCAGCCACCTGCTGCGTAAAACCTTGTGCATGCTTTAAGCGCTATGCGCCTTATCAATCGCCCTCAGCAGCTTTAATCCCCTATACGCAAATGTCTGCCCGCTGCAGCGCGGGAGCAACCATGAAACGCATGTTATTTAATGCAACGCAGTCAGAAGAACTTCGCGTTGCGATTGTTGATGGACAAAAATTAGTTGATTTAGACATAGAACACGCTGGTAAAGAACAGCGTAAAAGCAATATTTACAAGGGTGTTATTACCCGCGTAGAACCCTCACTAGAAGCCGCATTTGTAGATTACGGTGCCGAGCGTCACGGTTTTCTGCCTTTTAAAGAAATTTCACGTAGCTATTTTTCAGATAAATCTGAAGGTGGTAAAGCACGTATTCAAGACGTGATTAAAGAAGGTCAAGAGCTTATCGTGCAAGTGGATAAAGACGAGCGCGGCAACAAAGGCGCTGCGCTCACCACGTTTATATCACTAGCGGGTCGCTATTTAGTATTAATGCCCAACAACCCGCGTGGCGGTGGCGTATCGCGCCGTATTGAAGGCGAAGATCGCAACGAGTTACGCGATGTAATGGCCGCACTCGAAATACCAAAAGGCATGAGCATAATCGCGCGTACCGCTGGCATCGGCAGAAACACAGAGGAGTTGCAGTGGGATTTAAACTATCTCACGCAACTATGGACCGCTGTTGAAGAAGCTTCGCATATTCAAGCGGGCGCGTTCTTAATCTACCAAGAAGGCAGCTTGGTTATTCGTGCTATTCGCGATTATTTTAGCGCCGATATTGGCGAAATTTTAATTGATACTGCTGATGTGCACGAACAAGCGGTGCAGTTTATGAACCACGTCATGCCAGGTAATGTGTCACGGGTTAAATTGTACCAAGATGAAGTGCCGTTATTCTCGCGCTTTCAAATCGAGCATCAAATTGAATCTGCCTTCTCACGCGAAGTGCGTTTGCCTTCAGGCGGCGCGATTGTCATCGACCATACCGAAGCGCTGGTGTCGGTAGATGTCAACTCTGGCCGCAGCATTAAAGGCGCCGATATTGAACAAACAGCCTTTAACACCAACTTGGAAGCGGCTGAAGAAGTGGCGCGCCAGTTGCGCTTGCGCGACCTAGGTGGTTTGGTAGTCATCGATTTTATCGATATGGAAAACCCACGCAATCAACGCGATGTGGAAAACACGCTACGCGACGCTTTGCACGCAGACCGCGCGCGCGTACAAACGGGTAAAATCTCACGCTTTGGCTTGTTAGAGTTGTCACGCCAACGTATGCGCCCTAGTTTAGGCGAAACCAATCACGCTGCTTGCCCACGTTGTAGCGGCACTGGCCATATTCGCGGCATTGAATCGACCGCCTTGCACATTTTGCGCATTACGCAAGAGGAGGCGATGAAAGACAATAGCGCGATTATTCAAGTGCAATTACCTGTAGAAGCTGCGACTTTCTTGTTGAATGAAAAACGTGCTGATATTCACAAAATTGAGCTACGCATGGGTGTGGAAGTGGTATTGATTCCCAACGTGCACATGGAAACGCCCAATTACAGCATTACACGCATTAAACATGACGATGTAAATGAGGAAACCTCACAAGCCAGTTACAAAATGGTCGAGCTACCTGCCGAAACCGCTTACGTGCGTAGCTTGAATGAAGAAACCAAACCTAGCGCGCCAGAAGCGCTAGTAAAAAGTATTACGGCTGCGACTTCTGCGCCGAATGTAGCGGAACGTGTTGTGGAAGAAAAAGTAGCTACGCCTGTAGCAAAAATATCCATTTTTGGTCGCATTAAACAATTATTCACTGGCAAAGATGCAGTAAAAACTGAAGAAAAAACGGAAGACAAAACTGCTGCAGAAGCCCGTGATAATAACCGTGACCGTAATCGTTCTGGTAACGCTGGCCGCGATCGCAATCGTAACCGTGATCGTAATGCCAATAGCCGTGATCGCAACAATACTGAGCGTGGTGATAAGCCGCAACAAGGGCAACGTTCACAACAAACCAATCAACAAGCTAATGCCCAGCAGCCACGTCCTGAGCGCACGCCGCGTCCAGAAAGGCCTGCTGAGATTCGCCCTGTAGAAAATGTACGTGTAGAAAAAGTTGAAACAGCTGCAATTATTGCGCCAACAGAGAACCAAGCGGATGATGCCAGCACGTCGCGCCCAGAACGTACAGGACGCAGCCGCCGTGGTGGCCGTAATCGCAATAAAAATCGCGATGGCGCCCGTGATGCTAGCCGCGATTCAAACGTAGCTGCTTTTGTGCCAAATGACCCTACTCCAGCAGCCGCGCCAATATTGGCTTCTGAGCCTGCAGTTGAAAAGGTTGCAAAAGCCCCAAAATCGGCACCTAAAGCTAAAACAGATAAACCTGCTAAATCAACAGCCGCAGTTGCAGAAACCGCAACCGTTGTAGAAACAGCACCAAAAGCTAAAGCTGACAAAAAACCAGCTGCACCAAAAGTAGCCAAGCCTAGCAAACCTGCAAAAGCCGCTAAACCCGTTGCTGTTGATTTGGCAGCCAGTGGCTTGCAACTCGTAGAAACCAAAGGCAACGCAAAACCAGCATCAATAGCCGCTGAGCCTGCTAAACCAAAAGCGCCACGCAAAGCACCAAGCTGGAAGAAAGACGCTGCATCAGCCCCTGCAGACGCACCTCTAGTGATGGTAGAAACACAGAAATAGCCATCTTTGTAGCCATAAAAAAGCCCGACTCTTCAATTAGGTCGGGCTTTTTTCGTTTATTGATTTAATTCTGGTGCTTAGTTTCGCAAATAATGTACCAATGCAAACCCAAGTGCTGTCATCAATAAACTACCCACAACATGGCTAGAAATATGCAGTGCCGCCCAAGCGTATTGCTGTTTTTGCAGAAAATCGAACGCCTCGGCAGAAAATGCTGAGAACGTAGTTAAGCCGCCTAAAAAGCCTGTCAAAATGAATAATCTTAGCTCGATTTGGTTAGAAGTACCTATAAAATAGGCCATCGCCATGCCCATTAGCAAACCGCCGCCTAGGTTGGCTATTAGTGTGCCTAAAGGCAGAGTAGAAGCATTTAGGGCTATGCCTAATCCCCAACGCACCCATGCGCCCAGCGCTGCACCACCGCCCACTGCTAACCAACTGCCTGCTGCCATATTTTCTTTCTTGTTTAAAATTTGTTTGATTAATTAATCTATAATACAAATATACCATTTAATTAGTTGCGAGAATAATTTGCGCGTTTTATTTGCCACATCTGAAGCTTTCCCATTGATTAAAACTGGCGGCCTGGCCGATGTAAGTGGAGCGCTACCTAAAGCTATTAGCCATTTAAAGCAATTTAGTGGCGATATTAGGATATTAATACCCGCCTATAGCGCGGTATTGCAAAAACTAAAATCGCCACAAACCATCGCCAGCATTGAGGTTTTAGGCCATGCTTGCACCTTAATTACAGGAAAAATGCCAGACAGTGGTTTAGAGGTCATCGCTATCCAAAACGCGCATTTGTATGAGCGTGCTGGAGGTCCGTATAGCGACGAAAATAGCGTAGATTGGGTGGATAACCCCTTGAGATTCGGCGTGCTTTCACGCGTGGCCAGCTTGTTATGTAGTAAAAATAGTCCATTAAAAAACTGGCAGCCCGATTTAATTCAGTGTAACGATTGGCAAACTGGCCTAGCGCCCGCCTACATGAAACTCATTGATAAATCGACCACCAAGTCTATTTTAAGCATTCATAACTTAGCTTTTCAAGGCTGTTTTGATGCAAGCTGGCTTAAACCGCTAGAGTTACCCGCCGCACAATTTCAAATTAACGGGTTTGAGTATTATGGCCAAATATCCTTTCTAAAAGCAGGGCTTTTTTATGCCGATAAACTCAGTACAGTAAGCCCAACTTACGCGCAAGAAATTCAAACTAAGCAATATGGATTTGGCATGGAAGGTCTGCTGAAAGCGCGTACTGACGATTTAACTGGCATATTAAATGGCATAGACACACAAGAATGGAACCCAGCCAGCGATGCACACTTACCAAAAAACTATAGTGACACCCGCATTACTGGAAAAAAATCGGTTAAGCATGCATTGCAACAACAATTGGGGCTTCATATCGATGCAGATGCACCATTGTTGGGCGTGGTAAGCCGATTAACCCATCAAAAAGGCTTAGATTTATTACCTGAAATGATGCCTAAACTCATCAAACAGGGTTGTCAATTTGCGATTTTAGGCAGCGGTGATAAATCCTTAGAGGCAGAATTTAACGCGTTAGCAGAGCGTTATCCAAACCAAGTCAGTATGAATACGGGTTATCACGAGCATCTATCGCACAACATCATGGCTGGCTGCGATATGTTTATTATGCCCTCGCGCTTTGAACCGTGCGGCTTGAATCAATTCTATGGCCTAGCTTACGGCACGCCGCCTATAGTATCGCTCACAGGCGGATTGGCAGATTCTGTATGTGATACCAATGAGGTTTCGCTTAAAAACAATACTGCGACGGGTTTTGTGGTTAAAAGTGTCACTAGTGCATCACTTTTGGTCAGCATTCAGCGCGCGATTCACACTTGGAAAGACAAAAAAACATGGCGAAAAATTCAAAAAAATGGCATGAAACGTGATATTAGCTGGGATTCCAGTGCGACTGACTACTTAGCACTATACGAAAAAGCGCTTATTAAAAATGGGATGAGGAGTTGGCATAGTTGATGCTTATTATAATTAAGCTTCTCCAAAGCTAGCTTCTCCTCCCTAAGGGCGTAACATTAAGTTGTGCGCCCCTTTTTTTATTTTAAATTTTCGTCAAGCTATTTAACAATAAAATGTTCACGATAATATTTAAGCTCGTCAATTGACTCGTAAATGTCCGCCAACGCCTCATGTTTGCTGGCTTTTTTAAAGCCTGAATAAATGGCGGGCTTCCAACGCCTTGCCAGTTCTTTAAATACGCTTACGTCTAAATTACGATAGTGAAAATAGCTTTCTAAATCAGGCATATAGCGTGCCATAAAACGTCTATCTTGGCAGATAGAGTTACCGCACATGGGCGATTTACCTGCGGGCACGAATTGTTTTAAAAATGCAATCATTTGTTCAGTTGCGGCAGCTTCGTCTAAAGTGGAGGCTTTTACTTTATCAATCAGCCCACTACGTTTATGTGTGCCCTGATTCCAAGCATCCATGCCTGCTAGCACAGCATCGGTTTGGTGAATGACCAATACGGGCGATTCACCCAGCACGTTGAGTTCGGCATCCGTCACCACCACGGCAAGCTCTAAAATACGGTCAGAATCGGGCAGCAAACCACTCATTTCCATATCTAGCCAAATTAAATTGTCGTTAGACATAATATTTGCATTACTTGGGTTGTTATTAGGCGCATTCATCATGATTTCCATTAAAATAGGGGTTTATAGCATAGCGTGTGAACCAACCGTGCACAAATGCTTCAGAATACTAGTAGTTTAACTTAAATATTAGAAAGCTTAAGTTTTAGAATCTTATGGCATCCACACTCACTTTTATTTTTATCGGACTACTCATTGCAACCACGCTTACACGACTTTGGCTGGGTTCGCGGCATATTGGCTATGTACAGGCACATCGCGGACAAGTGCCACAGGCATTCAAAGCCAGTATTTCTTTAGAAGCACACCAAAAAGCGGCAGATTATTCAGCTGCTAAAACTAAATTAGTTTTAATTGAAGCTGTCGTGCAAACCTTATTATTAGCGGTGCTTACTGTTGGCGGTGGTTTACAATTAATCGATAATATTTGGCAAAGTATTATGCCAAACTATGACATTATTCGCGGTGCGTTGGTGATTTGCAGCGCCCTATTCATCAGCAGTTTGATTGATTTACCTTTTGAATATTACAAGACTTTTAGCGTGGACGAAAAATTTGGCTTTAACAAAATGACAGTTGCCATGTTTTTTAGCGATTTAGTTAAACATAGCTTAGTTGGCTTAGCGCTTGGTTTGCCAATTTTGTTTGCCGCGCTATGGCTGATGCAAGGTGCTGGCCAATATTGGTGGCTTTATTTGTGGGTGGTGTGGAGTGTGTTTAATATTTTAATGTTAGCGGTTTACCCGACGTTTATTGCGCCATTATTTAACAAATTTACACCGTTGGCGGATGAAAGTTTAAAAACGCGTATTGAAGCGCTATTAACTAAGTGCGGCTTTAAATCGCAAGGCTTGTTTGTGATGGATGGATCAACCCGCTCTGGTCATGGCAACGCCTATTTTACTGGCTTCGGCAGTAGTAAGCGCGTGGTATTTTTTGATACTTTACTAAGCCGCCTAAATACAGATGAAATCGAAGCGGTACTTGCACATGAGCTTGGTCATTTTAAACATCACCACGTTATTAAACGCATCGCACTCATGTTTTTTGTGAGCTTTTTGGGCTTAGCATTGCTGGGCTGGTTAATGAATCAAGCGTGGTTTTACAATGGCTTAGGCGTGACAGAAGCTAGCAACTATATGGCTTTAATACTGTTTTTATTGGTTTCGCCCGTATTTCTGTTTTTATTGCGCCCACTAATGGCGAGTTATTCGCGCAAAAATGAATTTGAAGCCGATGATTACGCAGCCAAACATGCGAATGCTAAGCACTTGGTTGAGGCACTGGTGAAGCTTTACCGTGACAATGCCTCTACCCTCACGCCAGATCCATTGCACTCGGCATTTTACGATTCGCACCCACCCGCCAGTATTCGCATTTCTAAATTAGCGACATATAGCGCAAGCTAGTTAGTTGGAGTGAAAATCATGGCTAAAATTATATTCACATGGCTTTGTTTACTTAGCGCAAGTTTTAGTCTAAGCGCAAACGCTAACGAGCTATTCGCGAAGGCCGATGCCAACGCTGGTAAAGCACTAGCCGATAAAAACTGTGTTAGTTGCCATGCCAGCAGCTACGGCGGTGACGGCTCTGGCATTTACACGCGCGAATACCGCAAAGTAAACACCTCCAAAGGTTTGGTCGCGCAAGTACGCAATTGCAATACTAACTTAGGCTTAAAATGGTTTGAAGATGAAGAGCTTAACGTGGCCGCTCACCTTAATCAAACTTATTATAAATTTGAAAAATAGATGCCTACAATAACATGCAAGGCCTAAGATGCAAGGGCTAGTCGTTGCCTCTTATGGCAAGCGTTACCAAGTTGAACTTGCCGACGCCTCAAGTCTTATCCCTCGCCGTATCAGCTGCGTTACGCGCGGCAAAAAAACCGATTTAGCTTGTGGCGATATCGTCAATATTAAGCTCACCGATAAGGCGCAGGGCGTTGTAGAATCAAGCGAGCCGCGTAAATCACTGCTTTACCGTAGCAGCACCCTTAAAAGCAAAATTCTCGCCTCTAATGTCACGCAAATTATTATTGTGCTGGCAACGCAGCCCAGTTTTTATGAGGCCTTATTAAATCGTTGCCTAGTGGCCGCAGAAGCCGCTAATATCAAGCCGCTTATTGTGCTAAATAAGTGTGATTTAACCGATGCGGATGATGCAAAAAATAAACTCAAACTCTATCAAAAGCTAGGATACCAAGTGTTACACCTATCTGCCAAGCAAGATATAGCTGCGCTTCTGCCATATTTAAGCAACCATCAAAGCGTGTTGGTAGGCCAATCTGGCATGGGTAAATCTACCATTATTAACGCCCTATTACCCAATGAAAACGTGCGTACCCAAGAGATGAGCGCAGCGCTAGATAGCGGCAAACATACCACCACTGCGGCGCATTTGTACCACTTAAATACTACAAGCACTTTAATTGATTCCCCTGGTTTGCAAGAGTTTGGCTTAAATCATCTATCGCAAGAAACACTAGAACTGGCTTTTATAGAATTTAGACCTTATTTGGGTAATTGCCGTTTTAATAATTGCAAACACACACACGAGCCAGATTGCGCGGTAACTATTGCAGTCAATGCTGGCAAAATATCTGCTGTTAGATTAAAATTTTATCAAGATTTATCTCGAGAATTAATGATTACTTAATTTGCAATTAATTAAACATGACAAAAACGGCTTTCATATCCCACCCCGATACGCTATTGCATGTGATGGATGGCAGTCATCCCGAATCACCTGCGCGCATCACCGCCATTAAAAATGCGGTTTTAGCCTCTAATTTAAAGCAAAAATTACAGTTTTACGATGCACTATCAGCCACCCAAGCACAACTAGAACGTGCACATAGCCCCGATTATGTCGCCCATATTCACAACATTGCCCCCAAGGCAGGCTTGGTGCGCCTAGACGGCGATACCGCAATGGGGCCGATGAGTCTATCCGCCGCACTGCACGCCAGTGGCGCAGTTATTTTAGCCACCGATTTAGTCATGTCAGGCAAAGTAAATAACGCTTTTTGCTGCGTGCGCCCACCAGGGCATCATGCTGGGCGCGCCAATAGCGCAGGCTTTTGTATTTTTAATCATGTGGCGGTGGGCGTGGCACATGCCATGTCACAGCACAAAATCAAGCGCGTGGCGATTATTGACTTTGACGTGCATCATGGCGATGGCACTGAAGATATTTTTAAAAGTAATCCGAATGTCCTACTATGCTCTACTTTTCAACATCCGTTTTATCCACATCGCGGTGCAGACACTCGCAGCAAAAATATGCTTAATGTGCCAATCAACGCTGGCGCCAATGGTGAAGATCTTAGAAAAGTATTTGAAACTGAGTTTAAGCCCGCTTTAGAAGCCTTTAAACCCGACATTATCTATATCTCGGCGGGGTTTGATGCGCATTTAAATGACCCTTTGGCAGATTTAGCCTTAATAGAAAAAGACTATGTGTGGATGACAGAGTTTATAAAAGAAATTGCAAAAAAATACGCTAAAGACAGAATTATATCTTCACTTGAGGGTGGTTATCATTTACCATCTCTGGCGCAAAGCGCTTGGGCGCATATTGAAACTTTGAGTAAAAATGGCTGAGATAAAAAAAGAAGAAATAACAGCTGAAAGGCTTGAGCTAGGCATGTATGTGACCGAGCTAGACAGACCGTGGGCAGGTACGCCATTTCTGTTACAAGGCTTCCTGTTAGATGACCAAGCCGATATAGATAAACTCAGGTCGATTTGTCGATTTGTTTATATTGATCGCACAAGATCAATAGGTGAGCAGTTTGCTGCACCAAGCAAACAGAATGTGGCGATTAAACGCGAGGGCGCAGTATTCCGCATCAAAGACCCCAGCAAGAATCCATCTGGCATTAAAACTAACTCAGCTACTGCACAAAAAATTACAGAAAAATCTTCTTTCATTGATATTTTGCGTGAATTAAAAGGCTATCAAGCAACACAAAGCACTGAACGCAGCAGCCAAGATGGCACGGTTTACAACATGCGGCATGGCGCGAACACCGCCACGCAAGAAGCCTTTCCCTATACAGTCCAGGTTGGCGCAACACAAAAACCGGCTACCAAACAGCTGGCAGAAGAGGTTGCAGGAGGGATTGGCGGTTTTTTTAGCGGCTTATTTAATCGCAAAAAACTTAAATCATCCACAGATAAAACTTCGGAAATCAATAAAAACTCTAATGAGAGCGATGATAGCTATCGTGTCGTTATCTATGAAGAAGAACCGCCCGTCGAAAATGAAATCGCGCTTATTTATCCAGTTTATGAGCAATCGCAAATTGCCACCAGAGCCATATTTGACGCGATTGCAAACGAGAACCAGCTTGATTTAACGGCGGTCAGTGACATATTAGACAGCATGGTTGACAGTATAGGCCGCACGCCCGACGCCCTGTTGTGGCTAGCCAAACTAAAACAAACCGATGGTTATTCGTACCACCATGCCTTAAACGTTTCCATAACAATAATGGCATTTGCCAACTTTTTAGCCCTATCTAGAAAACAGATTAAAGAAATGGGTTTAGCTGGCTTGTTACAAGATGTAGGCAAGGTGAAATTATCCGCCGATGTGTTGTTAAAAGAGGGGAAACTCACCCGTGAAGAGTTTGAATATGCAAAAAAACACGTGGATGAAAGTCTGAAAATTTTAGAGAAAACCCCAGACATCCCAACTGCAGTGATTTTTTTAGTGGCACAACATCATGAACGTATTGATGGCGGCGGTTATCCAAACCAATTACAGGAAAGCCAAATTGGTCTGCCCTCGCAGATTGCAGGCTTGATTGATACGTATTGCGCTATCACCAGCCATAAGGCTTATGCTAAAGGCGTTTTTCACCAGGAAGCACTAGATAGAATTCATCAATTAAGCGGCAAGCAATTCAGTAGCGGATTGGTTGATCAGCTAGTACAATTCATGGGCATGTACCCTGTGAGCTCCTTGGTAGAGCTCAACACAGGCGAGGTGGGCGTGGTCATTCAACAAAACCAAGTGAGACGATTGTTGCCACGCTTAATGCTGCTGTTAGACAACAATAAGCTACGCTACACTTCGCCTATCATCTTAAATTTACTTAACAGCCCTTCTACTCCCGCTGGTGATTCCTATAAAATAGTCAAAAGCTTAGCGCCCGATAGCTATGGCCTTAACCCCAGTGATTTTTACGTTTAGAATACTTAATAAAACATGAGCAAGGTCGAAACGAATATAGAAACAAACATAGAAACGGTATTGCAGGAAGTCGAAATTGCCTATTCAGAACAAGCGATTTTAGCCAAATTAATGGCTTACGGGCTTAAGCCGCAAACCGTATTTTCAAACCTTAAAATCAATCTCAACGCGCTCCAGCAGACAGAGATAGCTGGGAAATCACCCGCGAATTCGTTTTTACTACAGTTAGCTGCAGAAATAAAAAATTGGCCTGCCAGCCAAGGTTTACCTGCGTTTACCAGCAAGATCAATCAGCTTGTTTTTGCATGGCTAAACGCTATTCAAGACGGGGCAAGCACTCAAGATGTACTTAGCCACCTTAAATGCCTTGAATTAAAGTCAATATTGGGTCTTTCTCACTCAACTAAATTGCATTGTTTTCTATTTGACTTGTTAGCAGAAACCACCCAGCAACATCAACAGTTACAGCTCGATTATATGCAGAATTATGATGCTAATACGCAGCTACCCATTTCAAGCCTGATTGAATCTGACCTAGAAAAAGCCATTGCAGTCGCTGGCGACGACCAACAAATAGGCATATTTTCTGTACATTTTCAGCTATCAAAAAGTAACCCTATTTTTTCGCACATGATGGCCATGCGCCTGAGTAGAAAAATCACGGAGCTATTATTACGGAATACTTCGCAAGAATATCAAATCTACTATGGTGACAACTTGCAGTTTGATATTCTAATACCTGCACTAGATGACAACATTCAACTGAATTTACTCGCCGCAAAACTGCAAAGAGCTTTTGAGGAGATGGTTTTTTTAGGTGATCAATCTGTGTTGGTAACGCCGTTTATCGGCTGCGCTTACGATTTTAAGTCATCCGAAAAAATACATGATTTGTATCATTGCTCTAAATTGGCACTCGAAAACGCGCTTTATAAACAACTGCCTCTGGTTTTCTATTCCGATGAACTAAAAACGCTTCTATCGACCCAGAATGAGTTAGAAAACAAGGTGATTGAAGCTTTTGGCAGTGATAATTTAACTTTATTTTTCCAGCCCATCGTCAATCTAAAAGACTCAAGTTGTGCTGGTGCTGAGCTACTATTGCGCTGGTCAGAAAAAGCTGGCTATAGCGTTTACCCTAGTTTAACGGTAGAAATTTTAAATAAAGTAGGCAAAGGCAAGCTGTTTACGCGCTGGTTAATCAACTCGGCCTGCCGTTATGCTGCCGAGCTGGAACATGAACACAAGCTCAACGTTTACCTGACTATCAATCTGCGTGCAGAAGACTTATACGATATTGAACTGCCCCACTTGCTGATGCAAATGCTGACTTTATGGAAAATCACAGCTAAAAACATTGTGTTGGAAATCACAGAAGATGGCTTGCTAGAATACAACGAAACCACGAGCTCTGTAATTAACCAATTAGCTGCAAGTGGCTTCAGGCTTGCTTTAGATGACTTTGGTACTGGCTTTTCATCACTATCGCGGCTGCGCACTATGCCCATTAATTTAATTAAAATCGATCAATCATTTGTGCGTGATATTACCCGCTCGAGCGATGATTATGAAATCGTGAACTCTATCGCTATGCTCTCCAACAGCTTGGGCAAAGAGGTGCTGGCCGAAGGTGTGGAAGACAAAGATTGCCTGGATTTAATCAAAAAATTAAATATACATAAATGCCAAGGCTATTATTTTGCCAAACCGATGCCTTTTGAGAAGTTTTTACAATGGGCAAAAGACCACCACGCCGCCACCTTGTAGCCATCTGCCTGCTATAATGTCGTTATGCAAATTACCACTCGCCTAGAATTTGATGCAGGCCATCGCATTCCCAATCACAACAGCCAATGCAAAAACTTGCATGGTCATCGCTACGCGCTAGAAATAACGCTCTCGGGCGATATTATTACGCAAGAGCAAGCTTCTGAAAACGGTATGGTGATGGATTTTTCTGATGTCAAAAGCATCGCGCGCGCAAGCGTGGTAGATGTGTGGGATCACGCGTTTTTGGTGTACAAAAATGATAAGCCTGTGCTGGATTTTTTAAACACGCTTCCCAATCACAAAACCGTGGTATTCCCCAGCGTGCCTACCGCAGAAAACATGGCGGCAGAAGCCTTTAAACTGCTGCAAGCCAGCTACAAAGACACGTTTGGCAATCACCTTAAGCTAGAACGTGTGCGCCTATATGAAACGCCCAATAGCTGGGCGGATGCGCTAGGTTAGATTTAGCGCTTGCATTACCTGTTGCAAGCCTAGTTGCCAGCTTGGCAATTCCACATTAAAAACATGCTTCAGTTTACTATTATCCAGCTTGGAGTTTGCTGGTCGCGCGGCAGGCGTTGGGTAATCCGCAGTTGTAATCGCGGCGATATTTTCCACACCAGCTTTAAGTGCTGGCCAAGCCTTCACACTCTTTAAGCGATTGTATTCATTCACGATTTCGCAACTGAAGCCGTGCCATGAGGTTTCACCTGTGTTGGTGAAATGGTAAATCCCTGTTTGATTTTCTTGGTTTGTTTGCCAGACTTCCACCAACTGCACAACACCATTTGCGATACTTTTGCTGCTGGTCGGCGCGCCAAATTGATCCGCCACAACCCGCAAACTATCTTGCTCTGCAGCCAAACGTAACATGGTTTTTAAAAAGTTTTTACCGTATGCGCCATACACCCAACTGGTGCGTAAAATTAAGTGCGGTGAGCCAACCGCGCGAATTGCATCTTCGCCTGCCAGTTTGCTTTTACCATACACGCTCATTGGACTCACCGCATCGGTCTCCGAATAGGCGCTGGGTTTTGTGCCGTCATAGACGTAATCGGTAGAAAAATGAATCAGCGCGGCATTCAGTCTAGCGGCTTCCTCAGCCAGTATCTGCGCGGCTGTGGCGTTAATAGCATAAGCCAATTCAGGCTCGGATTCGGCTTTATCTACGGCGGTATAAGCGGCTGGGTTGATGATTAAATTAGGCTTAATGTCGCGCACAATGCGTTTTATATCGTGCGCTTTAGTTAAATCAAGCTGCTCACGACTTAAAGCAATAAGCTCATATTGCGAAAGTCTGGTTTTTAAAGCATGGCCAACTTGCCCATTCACACCTGTGAGTAAAATCTTTCGCATCAATTTTACCTATTCAAACTTTTTAGCATCTTGCAAACTAAGTCCCAAATTATCTTTTGCAGATAAAACAGGCATGCCCTGCAAAGGCCATTCTATGCGGATGCTGGCATCATCCCATTTCAGGCAGCATTCGTGTTGTGGTGCATAAAAATCGGTGGTCTTGTACAAAAATTCAGCGGTATCTGATAGTACCAAAAAGCCATGGGCAAAACCTGGCGGCACCCACATTTGATGCTTATTTTCAGCTGATAAATGGGTGCCGACCCACTGGCCAAACGTCGCTGACGACATGCGCATATCCACCGCCACATCAAACACCTCGCCCTGCGTCACGCGCACCAATTTGCCTTGCGCTTGCTCAATTTGATAATGCAGGCCACGCAGCACGTTTTTGGCTGATTTCGAGTGATTATCTTGTACAAAATTTAGCTGTAAACCTGTAGCCTGCTCGAACACTTTGGCATTAAAACTCTCGTAAAAAAAGCCTCTATCATCACCGAAAACTTTTGGTTCAAATATAACTACTTCTGGAATTGTTGTTTTGATTACATTCATTAGAACACACGCTCTGTCAGTACTTGTTTTAAATAGTCACCATAGCCGTTTTTGGCGTACTTACTGGCTAATGCCGCCAATTTCTCAGCATCAATAAAACCCATGCGATAAGCAATTTCTTCTGGGCAAGCTACTTTTAAACCTTGACGTTTTTCGATAGTTTGAATAAAGCTACCCGCTTCAATTAAAGAATCGTGCGTGCCAGTATCTAGCCACGCCATGCCGCGCCCCATCACCTCAACTTGCAAATCGCCCCACTCTAAATACTGGCGATTTACATCAGTAATCTCTAGCTCACCACGTGCTGATGGCTGCATATTTTTGGCGACTTCCACCACACGATTATCGTAAAAATATAGCCCTGTAACGGCGTAGCGCGATTTTGGCGCTTTTGGCTTTTCTTCTAAGCTTACTGCCTTACCTGCCGCATTAAATTCCACCACGCCGTAACGCTCAGGGTCATGCACAGGGTAGGCAAATACGGTTGCGCCTTTGGTCTGCTGTGCCGCTTTCTGCGCCATTTGCGCTAGCTCGTGACCATAAAAAATATTGTCGCCTAAAACGAGCGAACAAGCGTCTTTGCCGATAAATTGCTCGCCAATAATAAACGCTTGCGCCAAGCCATCGGGCGAAGGCTGTACTTTATACTCTATCGTCATGCCCCATTGCGACCCATCGCCAAGCAACTCCGCAAAGCGCGGCGTATCTTGCGGCGTAGAGATAATTAATACCTCACGAATGCCCGCCAACATGAGCGCTGAAAGCGGATAATAGATCATCGGTTTGTCGTAAACTGGCAATAATTGCTTAGAAACCACTTGCGTAGCGGGATACAAGCGCGTGCCTGAGCCACCTGCTAAGACGATACCTTTCATGGGCTTACTGTTAGTTACCATTATGCTAACTCCTCGCCACGTTCTTTATAGTTTTTGTTGACCCAATTTTTATACTCGCCACTGGTGACATTATTCACCCAATCTTGATGTGCCAAATACCAATTCACAGTTTTTTCAATGCCTGTCTCGAACGTCTCGACTGGCTTCCAGCCTAGTTCATCGGCCAGCTTGCTGGCATCAATCGCGTAACGCTGATCATGTCCCGCTCTATCTTCTACAAAAGTGATTTGATCTAAATAAGATTTGCCATCGGCGCGCGGTTTTTTCGCATCCAACATTCTGCACAGCGTTTTCACCACCTCAATATTGGCTTTTTCGTTCCAGCCGCCAATGTTATACACCTCGCCTACCCGCCCTGCTTCTAGCACGCGGCGTATAGCCGCGCAATGATCTTCCACATATAACCAATCACGAATTTGCTGGCCATTGCCGTAAATTGGCAAGGGTTTACCTGCCAACGCATTATGTATCACCAATGGAATTAACTTTTCTGGAAAATGATACGGCCCGTAATTATTTGAGCAATTGGTGGTGAGTGTAGGCATCTTGTAAGTGTGATGATACGCCCGCACTAAATGGTCAGAAGCTGCTTTAGAGGCCGAATACGGGCTATTAGGTGCGTAAGTATTAGTCTCTTTAAACGCAGGGTCTGTGGCGCTTAAGCTACCATACACTTCATCGGTAGAAACATGCAAAAACCTAAAGTTGGTTTTATCGGTATCGCTTAAACCACCCCAATATGCACGCACTTCTTCCAGCAAGTTAAACGTGCCGACAATATTGGTTTGAATAAACTCGCTAGGCGCGTGGATAGAGCGATCGACATGACTTTCGGCGGCAAAATTCACAATCGCGCGTGGCTTATATTGCTTTAAAAGCGCATCTACTAAGGCTCTATTGCCAATATCGCCATGCACAAACACATGCTCTGGCTGATGCTCAATTTCGGCCAAATTGGCCAAATTACCCGCGTAAGTCAGCTTATCTAAATTGATTACTTGACCAAGATTGGCCTTCACCCAACCCAATACAAAATTACTACCAATAAAACCCGCGCCACCTGTTACGATAATACAATTGTTCATTTTTTTACCTTAATTTTGCCAAATTACCAAGTCATTATTACCAAGGCTTTGCGCCATTTTTTGCTAAATTTTTTACATATTCCATGTGCGCCGCAAGCTCTTCGTCATTGGCTTTTACTATTTTTAACACTTGTTCGCTATTCGCCACAAATTGCGTCACGTTGGCTTGCGGAGTTTGCGCTAAATCCATCATCAAACTGTCTTGCCCACGTGTCATCGCCATATACACTTCTGCCAGCAACTCCGCATCTAGCAAGGCGCCGTGCAAGGTGCGTTTAGAGTTATCAATGCCAAAATGACGGCACAGCGCATCCAAATTATTGCGCTGACCAGGGCGTGATTCTTTGGCCATTTTTAAGGTATCAGTTATTTTACCGCAGTTTTTTTCAATTGGCTGTAGCCCAATACGATCAAGCTCGCTATTTAAAAAGCCCACATCAAACGGTGCGTTGTGAATAATCAGTTCCGCGTCACCAATAAAATCCATCATATCGTGTGCGATAGATTTAAATAAGGGCTTATCTTGTAAAAACTCTAATGTAATGCCGTGCACTTCTTGCGCCGCAGGGTCAATTTCGCGCTCGGGGTTTAAATACACATGAAAATGATGATTGGTTGGTCGGCGATTAATCATCTCAATCGCCGCAATCTCAATAATGCGGTGACCATGTGCAGGGTATAAGCCTGTGGTTTCAGTATCTAAAAATATTTGACGCAATTTTTGTCCTCAAGATAACGTTTAAATTTTCTATAAAAATGCCGTAACGCCTTCATTGGCAAGCGCGTCAGCCCGTTCATTGCCTACGTTACCCGAGTGACCTTTCACCCAAATCCATTCAATGCTATGTTGATTAGCTAGCACATCCAACACTTTCCAAAGATCATCATTTTTAACGGGCTTTTTATCTGCGGTGCGCCAATTACGCGCTTTCCAGCCGATTATCCATTCACTAATCCCTTTTTGCACATAAACTGAATCGGTATAAATTTTAACACTGCAAGGACGTTTTAGCGCCTGTAGCGCACGAATCACCGCCGTTAATTCCATACGATTATTGGTCGTCAGTTGCTCACCACCATGCAAAGTTTTTTCTTTGCCGTCATACAGCATCCAAGCACCCCAGCCGCCAGGGCCAGGGTTACCTTTACATGCGCCGTCGGCGTAAATTTCTACCATTTGATTTATTGATTCTGTTGTACTCATTATTTCTTTTACAATCATTGTTGCCTATTTATCTATCTTGAAATTAAATTTAAAACTCATCATAGCCAAGCCAAACAAATTATACGATTGATTCAATCAATAGACGTAACGATTACAATATTTTGAGTACAGTTAATTTTGAATTCGCACTTTTGAGTCATTAGCGCAATCCATTAGCACGACCTGCCTAAGTCGTATAAAAATAAGTGCGTCAATCAAAAAGAGGGTCAGAATTTCTCCTAACCCTCTTTAGTCATCTACTGTTAGACGTGTTTACAATATAAAATCGGCACTCACCAGCGAAGTCACTCCCGTGAGTTGAATCTCAAACTCGCTGGTGGCAAAGTTACTGTCGGTGTTACCAGAGAGAATATCTCCTACCAAACGTAGCTGCCCAATGGAGGTAAAAGCTCCGCTGGTGAGTATGCTAGATAAGAAAGCCTGATCATTTGCAAGCAAGCTGTCAGCATCTATCGTGGATAAATCAATCTTATCTAGCTGGACACGATTAAAGTCGGCAATGATGTCTCGTCCTGCACCCACTAATGATTCTAGGATTGTATTAAAATCAAAAGTATCCGCACCTAAACCACCAGTCAACACATCCGTACCTGTGCCTCCAATAAGAATGTTGTTGCCATTGCCACCTATAAGCGTGTTATTTAACGCGTTACCAGTACCATTGATAGCAGTTGTGCCAGTTAGCGTGAGATTTTCTACATTGGTTAGGAGGTCAAGCGAGAAGGTAACAGCAGAGTTAATGCTATCAGTACCTTCATTCAAAAGTTCAGTAACAACATCTGTGGCCACATTCACAAAGTAAACGTCATTGCCAGTGCCACCTACCATTGTGTCAACACCAGTGCCGCCATCGATGGTGTCATTGCCAGCACCGCCACTAATGCTATTAGCACCCGTATTGCCAGTAAGTACATTATCCAGTAGGTTGCCTACACCATTAATAGCAGTGCCGCTTGTCAAGGTTAGGTTTTCAACGTTGGCTGCCAGACTAGCCAGCGTTACCGAGCTTTGTATTGTGTCAATGCCAGCACTAAGCACTTCTGTCACCACATCTGTGGCTAAATCAACGACATAGATGTCATTACCCAAGCCGCCGCTCATGTTGTCAACGCCACCCATTCCGTTCAAGGTGTCATTGCCATCATTGCCTGTCAATACATTAGCTGCACTATTACCGATTAAAATATTATCCAGCGCATTACCAGTGCCGTTGATAATTGCAGCACCTGTTAGCGTAAGGTTTTCTAAGTTGGCGATAGCAGCTAATGAGAACGTGACCGAGCTTTGCACTGTGTCACTACCGCCGTTAGCCAATTCAGTAATCGTGTCATTAGTTGCTGCAACTACATAAGTATCGTTACCTGCACCTCCAGTAAGCACGTTAATTGCACTATTACCTGTAATCACGTTATCCAATGCATTGCCAGTTGCATTAATAACGGCTGCACCAGTAAGGGTGATGTTCTCAATATAGGCAAAGTTTGCTAATGAGAAAGTCGCTATACTTTGTATCGTATCTATACCCTCATTAAGCAACTCATTAATCACATCGGTCGTGGTATCAACTATGTAGGTATCATTGCCAAGTCCGCCTGTTAATATATCAATACCAGTACCACCATCAATAATATTAGCGGCGGCATTACCAATGATAGTGTTAGCGAGCGCATTACCTGTGCCATTAATTGCAGCAGCACCAGTCAGCGTTAAATTCTCAATATTTACTGCTAGGGTATAGCTTGCAGCAGTGCTTTGTACTATATCTGTGCCAGCATTTAAAGCCTCAGTAATGGCATCTGTTGCAACATCAACCACATAGCTGTCATTGCCTAAGCCGCCGATTAAAATATCTGCAGCGCCTGAACCATCCAATGTGTCATTACCATCGTTGCCAGTTAAGGTATTAATCGCAATATTTCCAATTAAAACATTGTCAAATGCATTACCCGTGCCATTAATTGCAGCAGCACCTAGCAAGGTTAAGTTTTCTAAAGTGGAGGTTAAAGAGTAAGTAAATACAGTTTTAACTGTATCTGTACCCTCACCTGCAAGCTCGTTTATCACATCGCCAGCAACATCAAGCACGTAGGTATCGTTGCCCAAGCCGCCACTCATGTTATCAATGCCGCCAAGGCCATCTAGGGTGTCATTACCTGCACCGCCACTTAGAGTGTTTGCCGCTGCATTACCAATCAGCACGTTGTCTAAGGCATTGCCAGTCAGGTTATAAGCAACCGTGTTGGTAAGCGTGGCGTTCTCAACATTGGCTGCAATTGTGTAAGCGCCTCCTGCGGCGGTAATCGCAACGTTGATTAGGTCTATACCTTCGTTCAAATTTTCTGTTACAACATCAGTTAGCACGTCAATAGTATAGGTATCGTTGCCTAATCCACCCTTCATAGTGTCAACGCCTGCAACGCCATCAATCAGATTGTTACCATCATTACCAATAATAATATTGTTATCAGCATTGCCTGTGCCATTGATGGCCGTGATGCCAGTTAAAGTAAGGTTTTCTACGTTAAGTGTCAATGTGTATGTAAGGTTTGAAATAACCGTGTCTGAGCCCTCGTTAAGGTTCTCAATTACAACGTCACTCGCATGATCAACAAAGTATCTATCATTACCTAGTCCACCAGTCAATGTATCAGCACCTGTGGTGCCCATTAAATAATCGTTACCAGCAGTTCCAGCTAAACCTAAGAAGCTAGATACACTTCCATCAGAAAAGGTAATACTTGTTAGTTGTTGCGATGAATAGCTGTACCAGCCCGTCATGAGGATTTGGTCACCTGCGTTGCTAAATTTGATGATGAGGTCATTGCCAGAGCGCATTAAGCTCACGCTGGCGGCTGCAATACCCGCGCCAAGTACTAGCTTGTCAACCGCAGCACCCGCT